>CAYWNJ010000167.1:0-5662 GCA_964459535.1 uncultured Rhodobacterales bacterium | reverse complement strand
CGGATAGCGCCGTTCCGAGGGGTGGCGCAATCGCGCCGCCCCGTGGGGGCGGAACAGCGCGGCGCAACAGTGCCTGTTGCGCGGGACAGAAGTTCGGGACGGGACGACGCAGGTTTAAGGTCCATAGCTTTAAGATTGTGCCGTGCGGCGGTAGAAGAAAATGTTAACTTATTATTGGCAATTTTTGCACACCCGATGCGGGCAGAGCCGCTTGGGTCAACTGCAAGATCGAGAATTCTAAGACTTCGCGCTCAGCAACATAGCAGCGCGCCCCTGACATTGCGGCCCGTGAACAGCCGCTGACCCACACCAACCCGCCTCGTTAATCTCTTTAGGTGGCTTTTTGCCCGCCTATGGAGCGTGGCCTTTGGCGTGGCGTTCAAGAAAGGAAAGCTGATGATACAGCACAAGCAAGGTGATACGTTTGACCTGTCCGGGCCGCTGACGCTCACAGAGGCGAGCGGGGCCGCTGTTAACTTTGCCGATTGGGTGCCGCGGGCGCAGCTGCGCGATCAGAACCATAATCTTGTTGCCGAACCGAGCACGACTTGGCTCGATCCCGAAGCAGGGATTGTGCGGCTGCACGTGCCTGCGAGCGAAACGCGCGAGTGGCGCACCGGGGCGCTGCGGCTCGATATTCAGCTGACCTCGATCGGGGGCACTGTCATCTCGACCAAAACCGCCGAAGTGCAGGTTGTTCGGGACATTACCCAATGAGCCTGGCGCCAAGATATCAGCTGTCCGGGGCGTTGCAGGCCGCAACTGGTGCGGGCACCTTTACGCTTAGCTCGAACCCGCCCGCATCGCTTGCCGCGACGCTGATCCCGCTTGTCGCCGCACGGGCTGAGGGTAGCGAGGCACCGATCCCGGATTTTCAGGATCTCTCCGGGCCCGATTTTTGGTATTTTGGTTGGTCTTCGGTTTCGGGCGGTTGGCTCGTGCAGGAGCATCGGCGGTTTGATGCGCGTACGCGGAGTGTTCGAGAGGGGTATGAGAGTTTTGAGGCGGCCTGGGCGGCGCGCCAGAACCTGCAATATTCATAGGTGAGATATGAGCTTCTCTCTTTCTGGAAACATCATCACTCAGGCTGGCACGGATGCGGATCTAACGGGTTTGGGCGACATTTCGGGCGTTGTGGTCACGACGTCTGGGACGTTTGCCGACCAGACCTTTGGGCAGCATAAGACCTATGATTTGGGCGATTATGAGCTGCACATCTCTGGCACACTCACGCAGAATGCCAACAAAGAAACGCTTCAATTTGGGTATGGTGTTAATTCCAAAGCGCTTACGGTTCTGAGTGGCGGTACGTATAATGCCAGTGCGGAATATAGTGAACGTGGGCACACCGATGTATTCACGCACGCCGTCGCACTGATCTGCAATAGGCATGATCATATCGTTTGGATTGATACCACGCGTAATTACGGGCTCAGAGCCGAGCCTGGCTCAACCGTTAATTTGAGAGGCGTGACCCTCAAGTCGCGCAACAATATCGTTTTTAATGGAAATGGCTCTGTAGAAGATATTACCTTTGTTGCTCGAAATTTTAATCAGCCACTCCTAAATCTTAAAACACTCACCACAACCTTTGACAAAATTTTAGTAATCGGCGGTGGGGCGATCCAAAACCACGCGCAAGGCACGTATTCGGGCGTTTCTGGAAAGTCACTTGGTCTGGCATTTCAGGGAGGGAATTCCGATGTTGGATGGACCAGCACGTCATTGGTGACGGCTTTTGCCACTCTAGTTGATTATGTAAAATCGGGCGGCATTACAATCGACATCCGTTTTCATTGGAACCAGCCTTGGAAATTACGAAACGCCGCATTAGGAACCGACCTTATATTTAGTAATACGGGAAGTGGGGGGCAGCTTACGGGAGGCTTTGCCTGGTTCACCAAGGACGTTTCCGTCACAGCAGTGGATATTGCCAATACGGCCCTAGAGGGCGTCAAAACCTATATGTCTGATACAGACCATGGTGCGCGTGTTTCCGCGCAGTCGAAAGGTTTTACCAATGCAGCGCTCACAGCGCAAATTCCCGATTTCAGTCAAGGCTATGACTATGCTTGGACAACAGATGCAAGCGGTGCAGCAGCGGCTCAAGAGGTGACAATTGGCGTCGCCATGCGGGCCGAGGGAGATCCCAACCTACAAATCAATTATGATTATCGGGGCAAAAATAACGATACAAGCGATCTGTTTGACTTTAAGCAGTATAAATACGGCTATCTTATAAATGACTTGTCCAACCAAGAGCTTAAAGGCACGGGCACCTTTGAGCTCTCTGGAACCTTGTTTCGCAATTCGGCGATAACGGAAGATGCGAAGGCGGTTGTCGATGCCTACGCGCAGATTGATACAGCGGCGAAGTTCTACGACAAGGCGGCCTCGTTTCTCGAAGACAATTGGGGCACCTATACCGACTTTATCGTCACGCGTTCCGGCGATACCATCGATGCGGGGGCCTATGATGTCGTGGTCGATGCAACAGCGCCCGCGCCTTTTGCCTTTGATGGCGGGACGATCACGATCAAGGCAAGTATCTTTGTGGGCGAAATAGAAACCACCGGTACTGCTACAACAGCTAATGGCGCTGTGATTTTGAGCAGCAAGCAGTTTGAGACTTTTCAAGCTATAGGTGCAAACGAGACCAGAGACGATAGCGAAGAATTGGGAGTCCAATACTTCCTAGACGGCAATACGGCGGATGGTCGGCTGAACATCGCCCCCTCTGGGCGCTGGATCGTCGGTGACAATACGCATATTGTTTATAGCGGTCCTTCCAACCACACCTTTATGCGGGGGGTTATTCAGTCCGATGCCTTAACTCTTATCGCCGCGCAAACATCTGGACGGGTTGACTTTAGCTCAGTCCCCGGAGGCATGCAGGCGAATGACATAACGTATGTCTACGCCAATGAAGCGGGATCGACCTACAATCACCTCGAAGGGGTTAACAACGCGTTCACTGGCTTCGTGCGGTTCGTCTTCCAAATGGGGAGCACAGCCATTGGCTCCGTCCAGTTCGGTCAGAGAGAGTACGCGAATGTTGAGCTAACTGTGCGGGACACGAATGAAGGCACAGTGAAGGTGTTCCCGGCGAGAAGTGGTGATGGGTTCTCGTCCTTCCCAAACTTCAAGGTCGTTGGCTCGATCCCCGAGGTTGTACTTTCGAAAGGCGGGAACGCGGTGGGTGCGCATGGGCGCTTCTATGACCCGGTGTATGAGGGGTATGCGAATAACTTCATCCCCATGTACATTGATGACTACAACGGCGATAGAAGCTCTGCCGGGGTCGGGCATTCGATCGAATATTTCACCCTTGACCTAACAAACGTGATGCACGCGGACCTGCGATGCCGGATCGTTGAAGATGGGGTTGAAGCGTTCAACGGCCCCGTAACCGCAGAAAATACCGTGATCTATCAGAACGACGGGGTGAGCACGCTCAGCTATTACGAAGGTCGGAATGTGCTGCCCATCAAGGTGCGAGAGATCATTGATAATACGTCAAACAACCGACATGTTTCCTCATACCGGCTGCGCCAAAAGGGCAAGCTTGAGGCCGCCGAGGTCGATCGGGTCTTTAACGGACCTATAGCGATCAATCAGATGGCCGACGATCTTGACTATGATGCGCGCATAGATGGCGCCGCTATAACGGGGGTGGCGGTCGACACGGGCACGCACACGATTACGATAACCGAAGCACGCACCACCGAAGAGATTTATAACTACCTGAGCCATTGGTTGGCGCAAAATTTGCAAGCCGACTGGTTCATCGGGAAAGATAGGGATGCTGTCACTTTTGGCGCATATTCCTTGGTGGTAGATGCCGTAACCATCACGGGCGCTGTCTCGACAACCGGCACCGTCGCGCTGCAAAACGGTGCCTCCATTTCCGGCGGGATTAAGGACGCGAGCGGCGTTCAGAAGTCAATCATCGGTCTGCCTGCGGGTGCCGATGCCTGTGTTGGTGCTTGGCCCGCCAGCCAGGGCGAGGCTGACCGTACCGGCATTGTCACCGCAACGGTAACCGACGCTGCGCAAACGTCGCTGTCCCTGCCGCTCACGCCGGGCGTTGACTACTACATCGTCGCGGATGCGCGCGGCTATGTTCGAACGCGCCCAGCCCGACTGCCCGCAAACCAGCTGAGCTTGGGCGTTGCGCTTGATCAGATCACGGATCAAAGCGGGGCCGCGATTGTCCCCAACACGCTCGATGCGGGCCAGCAGCGCATCGCGGAGATGATAGACTTTGACACTGCAACCGGCGTGGTGCGCCACCGGCTGCCTGACGACTATGCCAGCGATAGCCGCTGGGATGCGAGCAACGGAATTTGGACCTTCACGGCGGAGGACTTCTACGCGCTCGCGCATAGGATCGAGCAGCTTCAATCCTCTATGGCTTTTCTGAGTATGCCGGGCACAATCACGATCCGCCCCGGAGAGTTTGAACTGACGCCAAGTGCAACCTTCAAGCTCGGCCAGCACCCGGACAATCAAGCCCGCGTGAACGGTGCCATCCTCAACTTCAACGCGATCAGCGTCCACCGGGCTGGAAGCGTGACGGACACGACGTTTCTCGATCAGACCCACGGGCCGATTGAGATCAGCACCGGCACGCCCTTCTTCGCCAGCATCGACACGGATGCGCTCGCAGGTCAGGTCGATACGCTCCTGGGCGCAACTTTGCAAAGCACCCATGACCACGCCCTCGCTGCGAATGTTCAAACCAAGCACGCCTCCTAAACGGCGCATGAGGTAAGAGATATGGCTTTTAGTCTTTCTGGAAACATCATCACCCAAACTGGCACAGACGCGGACCTTTCGGGGCTAAGCGGCCTCTCAGGCGTCACAGTTTCTGGGAATGTCTATACAATCGCAGCCGATAAGCGGCTAGTCGTTGAGGGTACACTCACCCTCATTCCCGAAGACAACGTGTTACAGTTTTTAGCCCCAAGTGGCAGCTCTAGCTATCCAAGAATGCGGATTAACGGAGACGCAAATTTTACTTTCGGTAGAAAAACTGTTTCAGGCAATACTGTAACTTATAGTCGTGGCACAGGTCTTATATTTCAAGGTTCTGGTGGCCTTGTATACGATACTCGTACAAATGGTGCGTTTTCAACTAGTAATGGGTCCCCTACAATAACAATGTATGGAGGTACTATTATTTCAGGAAAACCTATTTCCTTAATGGGAGACCAAACGTTTAATGGGGTCGGTTCATACAGAGGAGGCGGAACACTAACAATAGAACAGACAACATTTCGTATGACCTCAACTAATCAATTACGTGTTGACTGCAATTCATCATCTAATTTCAATGTATCAAATGCTCGCCTTTTCGGAGCAAATAATAACGCTTTCTTAGTCTCGGAGTCTTATACTTCATTTTCTGCAATATTTGACCACTTCTTACTCCAGTCTTACGCTTCACAGCCTAGAGGACTTGTATTCAATGACCTTCAATTTGCAAATAACCAGGCAATTGCTGATGTTCAGTTTAATACTGGAGGTGAAGTAATTGCAATAATTAATTCTGACAGTGGTGCATCAACAAGGCGAAGATTTATTAACAATGGCGGTTGCCATTTCGCATTCTATGGACAACCACTTATCAAAGTGCTCGATACGGCCTCTAATCCGATCA
>CAYWNJ010000166.1:0-5696 GCA_964459535.1 uncultured Rhodobacterales bacterium | reverse complement strand
AGTCATCTTCGCTAATCTCATCAACGCAGGGGCCCGAACAGCGCTTAATCTGGTAGAGCAGACAAGGCCGCGTGCGACTGTCAAACATCGCATCCGAGCAATTGCGCAGCAAGAACACCTTTTGCAGTTGGTTGAGCGTGCGATTTACCGCCCCCGCGCTGGCAAAGGGACCGTGATAGCTTCCCTTTTGCTTCTTCGCCCCGCGGTGCTTTTTAATCTGAGCAAAGCGATGATCTCCGGTTACGAGGATATTCGGAAAGCTCTTATCGTCGCGCAGAAGCACATTGAATTTCGGTTTGAGCTGCTTGATCAGGTTTTGTTCAAGCAAGAGCGCCTCTGTTTCCGTCTTAGTCGTCAGGAACATCATCGACGCGGTTGCCGAGATCATCCGGGCAATCCGGCCTGAATGTCCTGTCGGACGGGCATAAGCGCTCACCCGAGCGTGCAGGTTGCGGGCCTTGCCCACATAAAGAACGCGGCTTTCCGTATCGAGCATCCGGTAAACACCCGGCGCGCTTTCAAGCGTCCTAAGATAGGACTGCACCACCCTATGCCCTGTCGCTGGCGTGCTTTGTTCGCGCGAAGCGGTACGCTGATCGGAATTATTCTCCATAGGGTTGTCTGATTCTCTATCTGCTGTACCGAAAACACGTTCGGCGCAAGCCAATACCTGTCCACGATTTCTGTGGATAAGTCTGGAGACAAGTTATTGGCCTTTGGGATTTTTCGTTGTTTTTTGGTGCCTTCATCGGTTTGCCTATTTTTTGGGCGACACAATAAGCCTTTGTTTTCGTAGTAAATATTGATGAATCTCTATCAAATATCTGATTTTTCAGCACTTTTTGTAACGGTTTGGTAACATCTCTTAAACCAGTGCAAAACTTGTCGCACCCTACGCTATTCCACGCCCAGCACGTCGGGCGTTTGCCAGCCTAAATGCTGTCCCCCATCAACGCAAAGAAGCTGGCCTGTCACTCCTGGCGCATCCAAGAAATAGCCAAGCGCAGCGGTAATATCCTTGGGGTTAGAGCCCCGCTTGAGCACCGTTGCCGCGCGTTGCGCGGCGAAGTGCTCCGCGCTTTGCCGTCCCCCTTGCAAGGTTGGCCCCGGACCAATCGCATTCACGCGAATGGCAGGTGCAAGCGCCCGAGCCGTTGTCTGCGTCATAGCCCAAAGGCCCATCTTCGCTATGGTGTAGGTCATAAACTCCGGTGTCAGTTTGCGTACACGTTGATCAACCATATTGACCACGAGGCCAGCCGCGCTTGGCTCGCCCGCAGTGTCATAATCGGGTTCGAGACCTTGAAGCGCCATCGCTTGGGTCAAGAGGAAAGGCGCGTGCAAATTCGAACCAATATGTCGATCCCACCCCTCATCTGTGGCTGTTTCAATCGTGTCATACTCAAAAATTGACGCGTTGTTGACGAGGACTGTAATCGGCCCACCTAGAGCCGTGCGGGCATCTTCAAACAACCCGCGGGTTGCGCTCTTATCGAGCAGGTCCGCTTGCAAAAGCACCGCACGGCGCCCCTGTGCCTCGATTTGCATCGCGGTGTCTTGGGCCCCCGCCGCGCTCGACGCATAGTGAACCGCAACGTCGTATCCACGGGTTGCAAGGTAAACGGCCATGGCCTGGCCAAGCCGATGCCCCGCACCGGTTATAAGCGCTCTAGGCATAACAGGGCCTCCTCTCGGTCAACTTGAAACACGCTCAAAAACGCACAAAATATAGTGGATCGTCAAGGCAAAGCCACAATTTGACGGAGCTAAGGGCGGGTTATGGCCCTCTCATTTTTTGCAGTCACATGCGCCGCGTCCGATCTGATAGCGACCGCAGGTCGTGCATTTCAGCGAAGGGCGCCGTTTGACGCCAAGCCAATGCAGCTTTCCAAACATCGCAATCAGCGCGATAAATGCCAAAAAGAGAGTGACAATCTTGAACATCATGTCACAGGCCAAACCGCGCATAGGCCGCGCGTTCGTCGATCAACCGCATCGCATCATCGGCGATCTGCATCCCGAGACGTGGAAGCAAGGGCTGTTTCGGCCCATATCGGCGCACGCGCACCTTGTCGCCGTAGCGCTCTTTTAGGATTGGCATCATATGCCCGATCCCGTCGATCAACCCGAGCGATTGCGCCCGCGCCGCCAGCCAGACCTCGCCGTTAAAGAGATCCGTCTCTGCATCTAACTTATCCCCTCGGCGCTCTTTGACATGGGCGATGAACGTGCCGTGAATATCCTCAAGCAGCGTTTTTAGCCGCGCCACGTCCTCTGGGCTTTGAGGGCGGAAGGGATCATTCTGGGATTTCGATGTGCCCGCTGTGTGAACACGGCGCTCAATCCCATAGCGTTCGATCAACTCGTGTGCGCCAAAACTCGCGGAGATGACCCCGATTGAACCAACAATCGATGAAGCATCGGCAAAAATCTCATCGGCAGCAGCCGCCAACCAGTAGCCGCCGGATGCGGCAACGTCCTCAACAAAGGCGAGGACAGGTATGTCCTTCTCCGCAGCGAGTCGCCGAAGACGGGCCCCGATCAGCGAGGATTGTACCGGGCTGCCGCCGGGGGAGTTAATCTGCAGCGCCACAGCCGCAGGTTTGCCCCGGCGAAAGGCTTTCTCCAACACGGGGCCAAGGGCTTGGTCGTTGAGCGTGCTACGCGTGCCGCTGGCGATGATGCCTTGCAGGCGAATAACCGCCACGGTCGGGGTTGATTTGACGAACGGAATCCAGCGTTTCATGGAAGATGACTTAGGCCGCGCGGGGCGATCAAGCAAGGGGAGGTACGCCTCAATTCCGGATGCGCCAGCCCGTTTTAAAGATCCACCATACGATGCAGAGACAGAGCCCCGTGAAGCCCGCGATCGCCAGCAAGCTTGTGCCAATCGGCACGTCCGCAAGGCCAAAGAACGCCCATCGGAAGCCTGAGATCAGATAGACAACCGGGTTGAACATAGAGATCGTCTGCCAGACCGGCGGCAGCATTGAGATTGAGTAAAACGAGCCGCCCAAGAAAACCAGAGGCGTGACAATCAACAAGGGCACAAGTTGGAGCTGCTCAAAATTACCGGCCCAAATGCCAATGATAAAGCCAAAGAGGGCAAAGCTGATACAGGTCAGCACCAAAAAGGCGAGCATGGCCAGCGGATGTGCAATGTCGATGTCGACAAAGAAAAACGAGGTCGCCAAGATGATCAGTCCGATGCACATCGCCTTGGTGGCGGCGGCGCCGACATAGCCAATGACGATTTCAAGAAAGCTGATTGGGGCAGAGAGTAGCTCGTAAATCGTGCCGATGAATTTCGGGAAATAGATGCCAAATGAGGCGTTCGAGATCCCTTGCGTCATCACGGTCAGCATGATCAATCCCGGCACAATGAACGCGCCATAGCTGACGCCCTCGACCTGATCAATCCGGCTGCCTATCGCTGCGCCAAAGACCACGAAATAGAGCGAGGTCGACAGGACAGGCGAGAACAGCGATTGGGCTATCGTGCGGAAAAAGCGGGCCATCTCAAAAACATAGATGGCGCGGATCGCGGTCCAGTTCATGCCGCATCCTCCTTGACCAAGTTCACAAAAATCTCTTCCAAGCTGGTTTGGCGCGTGACGACATCGCGCAGGCTGAGCCCAGCCGCTGCAATCTCGGTCAGCAAGCGGGTGATGCCCGTCCGCTCGGCCCGCGAATCGTAGCTATAGATGAGGGCGTCGCCGCTCTCGGCCAGGCGCAACTCAAACCCGGCCAGCGCCTCTGGGATCGCATCAAGCGGGGCCGCCAATTGCACCTCAAGCTCTTTTTTGCCCATGCGCGCCATCAAGGTCTCTTTCTCTTCAACCAGTAAAAGCTCACCCTTGTTGATAATGCCAACACGGTCCGCAATGGCTTCGGCCTCTTCAATGTAATGGGTGGTCAGAATGATCGTAACGCCTTGGGCTTTCAACTCTGCCACGATCCGCCACATATCTTTGCGCAGCTCGACATCGACGCCCGCCGTTGGCTCGTCCAGAAAGAGCACGCGCGGCGTATGGGCCAACGCTTTGGCAATCAGGACGCGCCGCCGCATACCGCCCGAGAGCTCTTTGAGCTGGCTATTGGCTTTGTCATCCAGGGACAAGCGGCGCAGCAGCGCCATAACCGCCGCATCATCGCGCGGCTTGCCAAATAGCCCGCGTGAGAAGCGCACGGTATTCTTGACCTTCTCAAACGGCTCGAGCGAGATTTCCTGCGGGACGAGCCCGATCATGCGCCGCGCCGCGCGAAACTGCGCTTGAATGTCATAGCCGCCAACCGTGACCGAACCAGAGCTTGGCGAGGTAATCCCGCAAATAGTCGAAATCAGCGTTGTCTTGCCCGCGCCATTTGGGCCAAGAAGTGCAATGATCTCGCCTTCCTCGATTTGCAGCGTGACATCCCGGAGCGCCTGAAAGCCGCCGTCATAGATCTTGCTTAGCTTTTGAATATCAAGAATTGGGGCCACGGGGGATCCTTCCTTAGCCTGGATTATCTACCTTTTACTTAGGATTTACCGGTGAGCCGTGCCAACCAGCCGCGTTTTTTCTCTGGCTCTGGGGTGCCTTCCGGCGCGCCCTCCAGCGCGACCGTGAGATTTTCGAAAAACTGGTCCGCCATCTTTTTCGCAAACCCGTCAATCAAGCGGCTTCCAAGCTGCGCGAGCTTTCCGCCGACCTTCGCCTCGACCTCGTAGTGCAGCTCCGTTCCGTCCTCGGCGGCGCTCAGCTGCACCGACGCCGCCCCCTTGGCGAAGCCAGCCGCGCCGCCTTTGCCTTCTCCGGTAATGGTCAACGCCTCTCCGGGCACCAGGTCAGAGACGGTCACCTGCCCTTTAAACGTTGCTTTAACCGGGCCAACCTTTTGGACAACCGTCGCCTCAAAACCCTCTTCGGGCGTGCCGATGACCTCGGTCGCGCCAGGCACGCAGGCACAGAGCATGTCAGCATCCAGCAGGGCGGCATAAACATCGGCAACAGGCGCAGCGATTACGCGCGTATCAGACATTTGCATCAGAGCGGCTCCCTTCCTCTTTCACACCGCCATAGAGCATCGCGCTGGATGTCGCAAACAGCCTAGCGCCAAAATAAGCCTCTGATAGAAGGCCGTGTATGACCCAAGCTCAAAATCGTCCTGCCGCTGGTATCGCCTTCGTGCTCATCGGCGTGTTTTGTATCTCGATCAATGACACGCTAATCAAGCAATTGTCTGGCGGCTACCCGCTGCATCAATTGGTTTTTGTGCGCTCGGGGCTGGGCATCCTCTTTTCGCTGATCATCGTGCAGCTTGAAGGCGGTTGGCGCATTCTCAAGACAGATCAGCCGTGGCTACACCTGGCGCGCGGGTTGCTGATCGTTCTGGCAAATCTCACCTATTTCGTTGCGCTGGCCGCTTTGCCCCTCGCGGATGCGACTGCCCTCTTCTTTGTCGCCCCGCTGTTCATCACACTGCTTTCGATCCCAATGTTGGGCGAAAAGGTTGGCCTGCTCCGCATCGGTGCGGTGCTGTTTGGCTTTGCGGGCGTGGTCCTGATGCAGCGCCCCTGGGCAGGGGCCGAGGAAATTGGGGCCGCACGCATCGTCCTGCTGCTCCCGGTCTTTGCGGCGCTTGCCTATGCGATGAACCAAGTGTTAACGCGCAAGCTGGGTGTGGCCAGCAAGGCAAGCGCGCTTGCGGTCTAT
>CAYWNJ010000165.1:0-5730 GCA_964459535.1 uncultured Rhodobacterales bacterium | reverse complement strand
CTTCTCGCTCACCCACGAGTCCGAGACACGCTTCGGAGCGATGCGCCTCAGGTTAAAGGTCGGGCGCCCTATGCCGTAGGTGTAAGGTCGGATGCTCCAGCTGTTTGGGAGATCAACGCAGGGCTGCTTGCCTTGCTGTAGGGTCTAAACCGGCGATTCGGCGGTGACGGGCTTTAGTTTTTTCCGCCCACCGTGAACTCCCTCAGGTGTTTGTCGTGTTTCGGAGGTGTCGCAGTGACTTTTGCATTGCGACGATCATGCGATCCCGCTCCTCGGAAAGCTCTTTGGGCGACTGGCCTTGCGCCTCTTCCGCCACACCCGCGACCAGCGTTTCGATCACCGCATCGGTCAGATGAGGTTTGCCCAACCCGTCCCACCATCCATTAAATGTTTCGCGGAAATGGTCGCAGAAGGCGCGCAACCCCCCTGCCCCAGCGCCGAGATGGAAGAGCATGGTTGGCCCCATGGCCGCCCATCTCATCCCCGGCCCGGCCCACATCGCTTTGTCGATATCCTCAACGCTGGCAACCCCTTCCACCGCCATATGCACCGCCTCGCGCCAGACCGCTGCTTGCAGGCGATTGGCGACATGGCCGGGCATACCCTTTTTGATCCGGATCGTGACTTTGCCAATGTCATGATAAAAGGCTTCGGTGCGCGCCAGCACTTGCGTGCCCGTGCGCTCATTTGCGGTGAGCTCGACCAAGGGGATCAAATGGGGCGGGTTGAACGGGTGGCCAAGGATCAACGGCGCCGGATCCTGCCAGCCCGCCTGAAGCGCCTCCAGCGTCATACCAGAGGTCGAGCTTGAAACGATGGCGCCTCGGTTCAAAGCCGGTTCTATCTCGGCATAGAGCGCATGTTTGATGGCTTCACGCTCGGGGACATTTTCTTGGACAAAGGCCGCGCCATCGACCGCCTCTGCGGCGCTCCCGCAAAACTGCAGCGCATCTGGCGTGCCGCGCGCTGTTAGGCCAAGCTCTTCGAGGGTGGGCCAGGCTTGGGCAATCGCTGCGCGGGTTTGTGCTTCGGCATCTGGCGCGGGGTCATAGACAGAGACCGAGCGCCCGGATGCGAGGAACAGCGCGGCCCAGCTTGCCCCGATGACGCCAGCCCCAAGAATGGCGGTATGCGAGATCTCAGACATCAAAAGGCTCCGGGGTTGAGGGGGGAGGCCGCCGTTAGGCCGCCGTCCACGGTAAAAAGCTGACCTGTGGCAAAGCTTGCCGCATCCGAGGCCAACCAGACCGCCATCGCGGCGATGTCCTCGGGCGCTCCAAATCGGCGCACCGGATGGCGGGCCAAGGCGTCGGCTTTGGCGGCTGCTGGATCGCGCGCCAGATCGAACCCGGCCTCAAGCATGCCGGTATTGATCCACCCTGGACAGATAGCGTTGCAGCGAATTTCCGGCCCGTGATCGACGGCAATTGAACGCGTCAGCCCATGCACAAAGGACTTGGACGCATTGTAAAGCGCCATTGAAGGATCGGCCAGCTGGCCCGAGATAGATCCGATATTCACGATAGAGGCGCCGCGCCGCATCTGCGGAATAAAAGCACGGCAGCAATGAAAGACACCCTTGCAATTGGCGCCAATCACCAGATCCCAATCCTCGTCGGTGCTGTCGGCGACCGTCTTTTCGACCTGCACGCCCGCATTGTTCACCAGAATATCGATCGTCCCAATTGCGCGCGCCGCCGCCTCGACCGCTGCGGGGTCGCGCACATCTAGGCTGTGCCAATCGCAAGGCAGCCCTTCTGGTCTATCCCCACGCCCACAGGTGATGACCTCGGCCCCTTCGGTGAGGAATGCCTTGACAATCGCGCGCCCAATCCCTTGCCGTCCGCCGGTTACAAAGGCGCGTTTTTGCGCCAGTTGCGTCATCGGGCCACCCGTTTCGCATTAAATTGCATGTGCATCCGCCCTTGCCTCCCCTCTTTGCTAGAAATTCACCCGATCCGCCCCTTTCAGAGCGAGCCGCGCGCGCGCCTCGGCGGGGGTTGCCACCTCAAGCCCCAAATTTTCGACAATTTCTCGGATCTTGCGCACCTGCTGCGCGTTGGAGGTGGCCAGCTCGCCTTTGCCAATGAACAGGCTGTCCTCAAGCCCGACACGCAGGTTGCCACCCAAGAGTGCCGCTTGGGTGGCGAATGGGATTTGGTGGCGTCCGGCCGCTAGGACGGACCATTCGTAATTCTCGGGCCCAAAGAGCCGATCCGCGATGGTGTGCATATGCATCAGGTTATCGAGATCTGCGCCAACCCCTCCAAGAATGCCAAAGACCATCTGGATAAAGAAAGGTGGCTTGATCAGGCCCTGATCGACAAACCATTTTACGTTATAGAGATGCCCTAGATCGTAGCATTCAAACTCAAAGCGGGTGTTATGCGCGCCGCCCAATGTCTCGATGGCGTAGCGGATGGTTTTGAACGTGTTGGGAAAGATGAAATCCTCGGTCATCTCCAGAAAGGGGCGCTCCCAGTCATGCTGGAACTCGGTATATTTCTGCAGCATCGGGAAGATGCCAAAATTCAGCGATCCAACATTGAGCGAGGCCATCTCGGGGCTCGTGCGGGTGGCGGCCAGCATTCGCTCGTCCATGCTCATCCCAAGCCCGCCGCCGGTTGAGACGTTGATGACCGCATCGGTGGCCTGTTTGATCACAGGCATGAATTGCTGAAAAAGCTCGGGGCGCGGGTCAGGCTTGCCCGTCTCTGGGTGGCGCGCGTGAAGGTGGATGATCGACGCGCCCGCCTCTGCGGCCTCGATGCTGGCCGCCGCGATCTCTGCCGGTGTGATCGGCAGATGCGGGCTCATCGAAGGTGTGTGGATGCCCCCCGTGGGCGCGCAGGTGATGATTACAGATTTCGGCATGTGCCCTGCGCCCTAGAGTCTCATCTGCTGGACCTGCGCGCTGAGCCCGCCATCCAGCACCCAAAGCTGACCGGAGGCATAGCGCGCCTCATCGCTCGCCAGCCAATTCACCAGATTAGCAATATCCTCGGGCGTGCCATAGGTGCGCATCGGATGCACATCGCGCACCGCCTGCTGCAAGGTCTCGATTGTGCCGCCTGCACCGCCGGAGCCCTCGCCTTCGAAAAAGCTTTGAAGCATCGGGGTGTCGATATAGCCAGGACAAATCGCGTTCACCCGGATGCCTTCGGGCCCGTGGTCGCAGGCCATCGCGCGGGTAAGCGCATGCACCGCGCCTTTGGTCGCGCAATAGGCGGCCAGGCCAGGATCCGCGATAAAGCCATCATAAGAGCCGAAATTGATCAGCGAGGCGCTGCGCCCGCTCTGCGCCGCCGCGCGCATCAGTGGCAGGGCGTATTTGGAGGTCAGAAAGGTACCCGTCACGTTCACGGCAAAGGATTGGTTCCATTCCGCCAGGCTGGTCTCTTCGATGGTCTTTTCAATCTCGATCCCCGCCGCGTTGATCAGAATGTCGAGTTTACCTTCTTCGCTTTGGATGCGGTCCATCGCGGCGGTGACCTCCTCCTCGGAGGTGACATCGAGCCGGACAAAGCGGCTTTCCCCGCCTGCTGCACCCGTTAGCGAGCCCTCCTCGCTCAGATCTCCTGCATAGACCACCGCGCCCTCGCGCATTAGCCGCTGGGCAATGGCGCGGCCAATGCCGCCGCGTCCGCCGGTCACCAGCGCGACTTTACCAGCTTGCATAGTCATGGCGCGGCCTTGGCGTAGGCATCCAGCACAAGGCCGTGAAAATGGTGCACCGCATGCTCGGACTTGCCCGAGCCACTTGGGTCGGAGACGATGCGCCCTTGGGTAAACGCTGGCGTGTTCATACCGCGCTGCACGCTTTCGACGAGGGTGATGTCCTCGACCTGAAGCACTTCATCGAGATAGCGCATTGCATCCAGCTCCATCTCATCCGGCTCGGGCGTTTCTAGGAAGAAGTCATAGGTCTCTAGCGTACGGTCCGGCCCAATCGGAATGATATTCAGCACAATCATGCTGGAGCGGCCCGGATAGCGCATCAGGCAGGTTGTCGGCCAAAGCCACCAGACCGCATGGGTTTTCACCGTCGCGTTCGAGACATCATAGGCCGAGTTCGCATTCTGCCC
This sequence comes from uncultured Rhodobacterales bacterium, assembly GCA_964459535.1. GTDB lineage: Bacteria > Pseudomonadota > Alphaproteobacteria > Rhodobacterales > Rhodobacteraceae > JBCBCP01. The sequence continues at coordinate 1,645 of CAYWNJ010000165.1, read as the reverse complement.
CGCATCGGCCATGTGGCTGGAATAGATCCCGTAGGTCGTGACCTTATAGGTGTCCATGTCCACAAGATCGCAGAAATCCTTATGCGCGGTGGGGCAGTGATAGCATTCCAGGAAATTATCCACGACATTCTTCCAGTTCGACTTGATATCATAGGTCAAGCGCTTGCCAAAGGTCAGCTGCTCGATATCCGGTGCCCAGTGGCGTATCTCCGTCTCCAGATTACCCGATTGCGTGGTCAGCGGGGCGGCCTCTGGGTCGAGATTGACAAAGACAAAGCCTGCGAATTCTTCTACCCGCACCGTATCGAGGCAGATCTCAGCCGGGTTGAAATCCGCTAAATGCTCGGTCTCGGGCGCGCGTACAAGCTGGCCGTCGAGCTTATAGACCCACGCATGATAAGGGCACATGATGCGGGTCGTCTCGCCCTCGCCGCTGAGCAGCTCATGCGCGCGGTGTTTGCACACATTGTAAAACGCCCGCAGCACGCCCGAACGGTCCCGCACGATGGCAATGGGCTGACCCGCGATCTGAGTGGCGACATAGCTGCCCCGCGCGCGCAGTTTCTCAACATGGCAGACCCATTGCCAGGACTGGGCGAGGATGCCCTGGCGGTCGACCTCAAACCAATCTGCCCCGACATAGGCGTCCTTGCGCAGCGAAAGTGCGCGGTTTGGATCCGGGTCATACCCCGCCTTGATGGCGTCAAAGGCCCGTTGATCTGGGAACAGTGTCATATGCGGGCCTCCTGAATAGAATCGCGCGGGATAGGGCTCAGCTTTCCCTGGATCAGGCGGCACAGCTATACATGGATGGCCCTTAGTTAAACCCTGTTAGTCGTTTTCTTTGGGCGCGCGGTGCATGGGCCAGGCGCGGAACTCGAAGGGGATGCGTCCTTGGACCCGATCTTTGCTGGGCGGGAGACCAAAGCGGTCCTTGTAGGCGCGGCTGAAATGCACCTGGCTGGAAAAGCCGCTCGCAAAGGCAATCTCTGACATGGACATATCGGTTTGGGTGACAAAACCGCGGGCGCGGTCAAGCCGGATGTCGCGATAATAAAGCGCGGGCGTCTTGCGCACGGATTGCGAAAAAAGCCGGTCGAGCTGGCGATGCGAAAGACCCACGGCCGCACAAATCTCAGCAATCGTAAGCGGCGTTTCCAGATGGGCCTCCATCACGCGGATCGCGGCGCGAACCTTAGCGGGTACGGAATTGCCCAAGGGCTCGGCATCCTGAGGCGATTGCAAAGCGCCGTGATCCCGCCGGGGCGGGGCAAAGACATAACGCGCCGCCGCATTCGCCAATGCGCTTCCTTTGAGGCTCTGGATTAGGTGAAGCGCGAGATCTAGCGCCGCCGCACCGCCGCAGCATGTAACACGCCGCCGGTCCATGACCCAAAGCGCCTCGCTCGTCGCGATGTCTGGGAACAGCTCTTGGAAAGAATCGATATGCTCATAATGCACCGTCGCCGTATGCCCCTCCAGCAAACCGGCATGAGCCAGGATGAAGGCGCCCGTGTCCAGCCCGCCCAAAATAGCCCGACGCTTGGCCGCGTTCCGAAGATGCGCACGCATGGCAGAAGAGACATGGCGCTCGGGCTCCCAGCTAGACGACACAAAGAAAAGATCGTCTTCTTTGATACGGCTC
>CAYWNJ010000164.1:0-5736 GCA_964459535.1 uncultured Rhodobacterales bacterium | reverse complement strand
CATCATATTCGCGCGCGCTTCAAGATCGCCGCCATCCGCAAATGCACGCGGCAAATAGGTGAGCACAAGGCGCATCCCCTCAACCGCGATTCCTTGAGACATGGGATGAAAGTGCGGTGAGCAATACGCCTCAAGGCAATGCGCAAGCGCGTCCATCCCGGTTCCGGCCGTGATATGCGCGGGCAGCGCCGTTGTCAGCGCAGGGTCGCAAATCACCTCGCCAGGGAGCATTTTGGGATGGAAGATGATTTTCTTCGCTTTAGTCGCGCCATTTGTAATCACGCCTGCGCGGCCAAGCTCCGAGCCGGTGCCCGCCGTTGTTGGAACCGCGATGATCGGACGGATCGCGCTTGGATCAGCGCGGGTCCAATAGTCGCCAATGTCTTCAAAATCCCAGACAGGCCGCGTTTGCCCCGCCATAAAGGCAATCAGCTTGCCCACATCCAGCGCTGATCCCCCGCCAAAAGCGACAACACCGTCGTGCCCACCATCTCGAAACGCCTCAAGCCCCTGCTCCAAGTCACTTTCCGTCGGGTTTGGGTCGACGCGAGTAAAAAGACCATGGCTTACCGATGCGTAAGTCAGGTCCGAAAGGACCTTTCTGGTCATGGGATGGGTGGCCAAATTGCGGTCAGTGACAAAGAGCGGCCGCGTCATACCCAGGGCGGAGATGGCTTCTGGCAGCTCTATTATGCGTCCCGCACCAAAGCGGACCGAGGTTGGATACGAAAATCGACCCTCAAGTTTCATATCTTTCCCTCCTCTTTATTGATCAGACCCGCACTTTACGACGGGTAAGTCTTTCTCATTCGTAAAGACTGAGGGTACAGGCTTCTGCGCGCCGGATCAATCTGGGGTCTGTGGCAACGCTCAGCGACGCAGGATCATCTGCCCACCTGAAATCTGAAGGCTGCCCCAACGCTCTAGATACCCCATTCCAAGCAGGCTACCCGGCATCTCTCCCTCACTAACAACCGCCGCCACATTGCGATCAACGATCGGGCCAAAGCTGATCTCGTTCAGCCGGATGGGCGCGGTGCGCACGATACCGTTGGCAGTGCCCGCCCGCCCGATATAGTCCAGTTCCTTCGGATCGAGGCCCGCGCGCGCGGCGTCGGGTGTGCTAAGAACGATGTCCGTTGCACCTGTATCCACGACAAAGCGGATTGGTGCGTTATTAACGCTAAGCGTCACATAATAATGCCCGTCTGGGCTGCGCGGAATAACAACCTCTGAATTCCCAAGCAATGCCGCGCGGGGTTGAATAGTCCGCCTTATATCGTCCCAAAGACCAATCGCCGCGATAACGCCCAGAAAAATAAACACCCAAATCGCGGCATGTTGCAGCGTCTGAGAGAGGCGCTCGCGTTGCTGAACAATAAACCAACCCGCCACCATCAACAGCAGCAAGATCAAATAAATCAGATGTCCGAGGTCAACTGTGTCCATATCACGTATATATGAGCATGCGCGCGCACATTAAAGAATCGGATAGCGTAAAGCCTTCTCACACCAAGTCACCGGAAACGGGTGCTATCCTTCTAACGCGGCATCAAGTGCTTCACTATCTTTCAGCCAAAGCACTTCGGCACGATCCAGCGCTTCCATCACTTCGGCATATTTTCGCTGCCAAACCTGCATCTCCGCCACCTTATCATCCTGATAAAGCTCGGGATCGGCCAGTTTATTCGCAAGCTTATCCCGCATATCGTTCAGCTTGGCGATCCGCTCTTCGGATTTTCGCACCGCGCTTCGTAGGGTGGAAATGTCTCGCCGCGCCGGTTTTGGCGCTGCACGCGGCGCCTTTCCCACGGGCTTATCGCTGCGCAGCAGAAAGGCGCGATAGGCTTCTAAATCGTCATCGAAGGGCTTCACCGTGCCGTCGGAAACCAGCCAAAGCCGGTCGGCAACCAAACTGAGCAGATGCATATCATGGCTGACCAAGATCACCGCGCCCGAATAGCGCGTCAACGCCTCGACCAGCGCTTCGCGCGATTCGATATCCAGGTGATTGGTCGGCTCGTCCAAAATCAGCAGATGCGGCGCATCCAGCGTGGCCAGCAACAGCGAAAGCCGAGCCTTTTGCCCACCCGAGAGCCGCGCGACCGGCGTGTCGGCCTGTTCTGCATGTAGTCCAAAGCCTGCCAACCGAGCACGCCATTTCTTGGGCTCTTCTGTGGGACGGGCACTGCGCAAATGTTCAAGCGGGGTGTCCCCGGCGATTAACTCATCCACTTGGTGTTGCGCAAAATAGCCGATGCGCAAACCCTTTGCGACAACCTGACGACCGCCGCGCCGCTCAAGCCGGCCTGCAAGAAGCTTGGATAGTGTTGATTTTCCCTGCCCGTTCTTACCGAGCAGCGCGATCCGGTCATCTTGATCAATGCGAAGTGTCAACCGGCGCAAAACGGTCCGCTCGCCATAGCCAACCGCGACATCCTCAAGATTTACAATAGGGGGCGATAGCTCTTCGGGTTTGGGAAAGTCGAACCGCCGCAATCCAGCCTCTTGGGGGGTAGAAATGGGCTGCATCCGCGCCAAAGCTTTCAGCCGCGACTGCGCTTGGCGCGCTTTGTCCGCCTTGTAACGGAACCGATCAACGTAGCTTTGCAGATGGGCGCGCCGGGTCTCTTGCTTTTTAGCCATCGCCTCGGCCAGCGCTAATCTTTCTGCGCGTTGTCGTGCGAATTGATCATACGGCCCTTGGTAAAGGGTTAATTTGCGATCTTCGAGATGCATAATACTGCCGACCGCGCGATTAAGCAGACCCCGGTCATGGCTAATGATGATGACACTATGTGGATAACGGGCGAGGTAGTTTTCCAACCAAAGCGCGCCTTCTAGATCGAGATAGTTTGTCGGCTCGTCCAGCAAAAGCAGATCAGGCTGCGCAAAAAGAACCCCGGCGAGTGCCACACGCATCCGCCAGCCGCCCGAGAAATCAGCACAAGGCTTATGCTGTTCTGCTTCGTCAAACCCAAGCCCCTTCAGGATTGTTGCGGCGCGCGCCTCGGCGGACCAGGCGTCGATGTCGGTAAGCCGTGTTTGAATTTCAGCAATACGCGCCGGATCTTCTGTTTGCTCGGCCAAGAGCGCCGTGCGCTCGGTATCCGCAGCTAATACCGTTTCAAGCAAGCTTGCCTCGGTCATAGGCGCCTCTTGCGCAACGCCGCCGATACGCGCCTGACTGGAGAGGAAGAACTCACCAGCATCGAGCGGGAGCTCCCCCCGTATCAAGCGAAAAAGTGTGGTCTTTCCAGTTCCATTACGCCCAACCAGGCCAACCTTGTGTCCTGCGGGAATACTCACCGAGGCGTCATCAAAGAGCGCGCGACCAGCGATGGAAAAACGGATGTTACAGATGCGGAGCATATCCGCGCACCTAACAGAGACAAGCGCACCATGCCAGTCAGCGTTTTCAAGTCATGCGTCTAGAACAACTTGAAACCTGCGTAGGCATCGCGTAGGGGACAAAGTGTTAGGGGTATAGCTCAGTTGGTAGAGCGACGGTCTCCAAAACCGTAGGTCGCGGGTTCGAACCCTGCTGCCCCTGCCAAAAGTCACATAAAATCAATACATTACAGCCGTGCTTGACGCACGAATCTGCTTTCGACGCACTGGCGCACAAGTGGCGCAGTTTGGCGCATAGTTTGGAGGCAGGCATGGATTTGGCGAATCCCACCACAATGGCGGGCAAAGTCAAGCTCTTTAAACGCCCGAATAGCCCGTTTTGGCAGTGTTCGACCTTTCTAGAAGGTAAGAAAAGACGGACCTCGACTAAAACAGACAGCCTCGCTCAAGCCAAAGACTTCGCTGAGGACTGGTACTTGGACTTGCGCGGTAAACTGAAAGACGGACTGCTCCACGGCGAACGCACCTTTAAACAAGCGGCTGAACGGTTCATGAAAGAGTATGAAGCCATCACCCAAGGCGAACGAAACGAGCGCTGGGTGCAAGATCATTTCCGGCGGGTGCGGTTACACCTCAACCCCTTCTTTGGCGAGATGTCACTCTCCAAAATCAATGGTGGGACGGTGCAAGATTACCGGATAGCGCGCTTACAGCCGTCGGAGGACCGGCGCGTGCCTTCACGCAGCACTCTGCACCACGAGACTGTCACCTTGAGGCAAGTGCTCAAGACCGCCGTGCGACACGGTTGGCTATCCCATGTACCTGACGTCTCGGCTCCGTACCGATCATCTGGTAAGGTCGTCCACCGCGCTTGGTTTTCGCCCGAAGAATATAAGCGTCTCTACACGGCCACCCGTGCTAATATAAAAACACAGAAAAACTCCCGCCACCGGCACTTGGCAGAACAACTCCACGACAAAATTCTCTTCATGGCTAATACCGGCATCCGCCCAGACGAGGCGACGTGGTTAGAATACCGGGATGTTGAGATTGTAGACGATGAGGCGACTGGGGAAACGATTTTAGAAATAGAAGTACGAGGCAAGCGTGGCGTCGGCTACTGCAAGAGCACGACCGGCGCTGTCAGGCCGTTTCAACGCATGGTGGAGCGAAACCAGCCTGGCCTCACTAACCGCCTGTTTCCGTCGGATCACAAAAAACAATTCAATCGCATCCTGGAAGAAAACGACCTTAAGTTCGACCGCCAGGGGAACCGTCGTACCCTGTACTCTCTCCGTCACAGCTACATTTCGTTCCGACTGCTGGAGGGTGCGGACATTTATCAGATCGCCAAGAACTGTCGCGCCAGCGTCGAGATGATCGAAAAGCACTATGCAGTGCATCTCAAAAACAGCTTGGACGCGGCAGCGATTAATGTGCGGCGGGCGTCGCGATAATCTCATGTAGAACCTGCCGAAGATCCTCGTGCGACCATCCTCAGATTGGAGTGACCTGAAATGAGACCGACAGTCCCAGAGCGTGAATTTGATTTGTACCATGAGGGATTTGAAAGGGTTTGCGAACTCGGTCGCTCCACTCAAGGTAATAAATTGTCAGAACTGATCGAGAAGATATCTGAACCGCTAGTTGTCGCGCTTGACGCCCCTTGGGGGGCAGGCAAATCATACTTCCTCAAATGCTGGGTTGGATCACATGCCATCGGTGAATGGCTGCCGGAAGAGGATCGGCCACTTACGGATGAAGAAAAAGAAAATTACGCTCAAACCGCCTGTCGAACCGTCTATTTCGACGCGTTCAAGGATGACTTCATGGATCAGCCGCTTATCGGTCTGGTTGCAGCTGTAACAGAGCGTATTGGGGGATCTGAAGCAGACCGAACAACTTGGGACAAAGCACGCTGCGCGGCTACGAAGTTGGCCCGCCCGGCGCTAAATATCAGCCTTGCCCTTGCAACTGGTGGGCTGATGCTCGCGGCAGGTGACGCTGTGGACCGTGGCTTAACATCAGCTCAAAAGATTTTGGAAGCTGAAAATAATGAATTCTGGAATCGTGATGAGAGCATCCGCCAAGCCATAGAAGACTTTAGGGTTAGTCTGACTGAATTTGCCAAGGATCTAAAACTGGTGATCGTCGTCGACGAACTTGGTCGCCGAAGTAGGCGACTTCGCGCGCTTTCCTAGTCCGCGGCACTTAATGGCATGGCTGGGCCTTGTTCCCGGTGAATATTCAAGTGGGACGTCGGTCCGCCAGCGAGGTATCACAAAGGCTGGCAATACAGCCGCACGATCTCTGCTCTTCGAAGCCGCCTGGAAGCTCGGCCTATGTTTGGCGTTGTCGAAGTCGACGAAAGCCTCTTCGGGCCGC
>CAYWNJ010000163.1:0-5737 GCA_964459535.1 uncultured Rhodobacterales bacterium | reverse complement strand
AGACGATCTGGACGTCGCGCGCAAGCTGGCTGCAAAAATCTCCAAACTGCGCCTTTTCAAAGATGAGGCCGGCAAAATGAACCTCTCACTAAGCCAGATCGAAGGCAGCGCGCTTGTCGTCAGCCAATTCACCCTGGCCGCAGACACATCGCGCGGCAACCGCCCTGGGTTTTCCACCGCGCTGCGACCCCCGGAAGCCGAGACGCTCTACTTACAATTCGTCCACGCGTTGACAGATCTGAACATCCCCACCGAGACCGGCAGATTCGGCGCGGATATGGCCGTTGCGCTTACAAATGACGGGCCGGTCACGATCTGGGTTGATACCAACGGCTAGAGTCGATCGAAGTCAAAAGCAAAAAGTATCGGGTGCCCGACGGTCGTTCTGATAGCGCGGCCCCGTTGGGGGCGGTCGGCGCGTTGTCATCTTGCGGATGGCATGGGGCTGAGCGGACATAGGATAAAAATGTAGTCATCAGGTCATACCAACGCCGCCTATGGCTCTCGAAACGCCTCGCGCGACTTGTAGAGTGGGCGCAGCAAATAGTGCAGCACCGTCTTTGAGCCCGTGTGCAGCTCAACAGCGGCCTGCATACCGGGCCGGATTTCAAAGCTCTGCTGGCGCGGGCTAAGCGCATTCATATCCACGCTCACCAAGACCTTATAATGCGCCGCATCGTCGGGCCGCTGTTTATCTTTAAACACATCCGCCGAGACCAGTTTGACCCGCCCCGAAAGCGTTCCGAAAATCGTATAGTCATACGCGCTAAGCTTGATCGTTGCGCGCTGGCCAGGCCGCACCCCAGCGATATCCTCGGGTGCGACTTGCGCCTCAACAAAAAGCTCCTCGTCCAGAGGAATGATCTGAAGGATTTCCTGCCCCGGCCGCACGACCCCGCCAATTGTCGTGACCGACAGATTATTGACGACCCCGCGCATCGGCGCGCGCAAGACCGTGCGATCCAGCTGATCTTGGCTGGCCTTTAGGGTCTGACCCAGCGTGTTGATCTCGCGCAGCGTGTCAGCATAGGCCTCGGCCCGCTCCAGGCTGGTCCTGGTGATGATTTCATCCAGCTTTGTACGCGCGTCCGCATAGGTTTTGCGCACCCGTGTCACCTCGATCAGCGCGACGATATTGCGATCAAACAGGTCTTCCAAAAGTTCTTTTTCCTGCGCCGCCTCATCAAGAATACGCGCGGCCCCCTCCCTTCGGCTCAGAAAATCTGTCTGCCGCGCCGCCAGCAGCGCCCGTTCCGAAGCGTAGATCTTTGGCGCGGCCAAGCGCAGCGCTTCGGGTACTGAAAAGTCGAACTCTTCGGCCAGTTCCGCCTCAAGACGCAAGCGCCGAACCTCAAGCCCTGCGATCTGGGCGCCAAGATCATCGACCGCGCTGCGAAACTGTGTTCCCTGGAGCTTGGCCAGCATCTCCCCAGCCTCGACAATATCACCTTCGGCAACCGCCAACTCGGCCAGGATACCGCCCTCTAGGTTCTGGATGATCTGAGGACGCGAGGAGGAGATCATCGAGCCTTCGGCGCGCACAATCTCATCCACCCAGGCAAAGGCCGCCCATAGGATCAGCAGGCCCACCGCAGCGGCGCTGAGCCAGACCACAGCGCTCGGCCCGCGCATTTGGCTGCCGAGCTGCGCTTGAAGGCCATGTCCTGCGGTCATACTCATGCAATCGCCCCTTTGAGCGGCACGTCAAACTCCCCCGCGCGCAGATGGGCCAGAACCTTGTCGCGCGGACCGTCCACCACCATCCGCCCGTTTTTCAGCATCAGCGAGCGCGTGGTGAGCGCTAGAATCGGCACGCGGTGCGTTGCGATAACCGCTGTGCGTCCCTCCATCCAAAGTTTGAGGCGCTCGATCAGCGCGGTTTCTAGCTCTTGGTCCATCGCCGCCGTCGGCTCATCCAATAGGCAAATCCGAGGGTCTTGCAGCCAAAGTCGCGCCCAGCCGATGGATTGGCGCTGACCAATGCTCAGCCCCGCGCCGCTATCGAAGATATCCAGATCAAGCCCTTTATGATGGGCGCGCACGAACCGCCCGAGCCCGGCGAAGTCGAGCGCTTGCATCAGCCGGTCGTCATCCCGCTCAAGCATCGTCAGGTTGAGATTATCCCGCAAGCTGCCCGCAAAGAGCCGTACGTCCTGGCCAATGTAACCAATCAAGCGCCGCAGGTCGCGTGGCTCAATCTGGTTCATATCGGTCCCGTCAATCAAGACGCGGCCCGTGCTTGGGGCATAAAGCCCGCTGAGCAGCTTGAGCAGCGATGATTTGCCCGACCCATTGGCGCCCAGCACAGCCACTCGCTGCCCCGGCAACAACCGAACGCCCGGCAGATCTAAGACTGGCGCGCCGTCGTCTTCATAGCGGAACGTGACCTCGCGCAGCTCGAACTGCCCGCGCAAAGTCTCGCGCCGGATATAGCTGCGGCCCTCCTCGGCATCTTGCGGCGCGGCGGCAATCGCCTCCAGCCCGTCAAGCGCGCCTTTGACATTGCCCCAGCGCGCAAGCGTGCCCGCCAGTTGTGTGAGCGGTCCAAGTGTCCGCCCCGTCAAGATCCCCACCGCGATGATGGACCCGACGGTGAACTGACCGGCAAAAACCAAATAGGTCCCCATGATCACCGCCGCCACATAGGTGGCTTGCTGCATCCCTTGGCTCCAAAAGTTGAGCGCAGCAGCGAGCCGACGTTGCTCGGACGATTTCATCGCACTAAGCGTGGTCAGCTCGGACCAAACCCGCATCACCTTATCCTCGGCCCGCTGGGTTTTTACGGTGTCGCTTTCGAAAATCACCTCATGCAGCAGCCGAGAGGACCGTGCCGCCGCGCCTTGGGTTTCTTGGGTCAGTTGGAACATGCGCCGTTGCAGCAAAAAGCCCGGCACGACCATCAGCACCGCGCCCGCGACCAGCACCCAAACCACATTGCCCGCGATCGAGGCGACCAGCAACAAAAAGACAAAGATAAAGGGGATATCGGTCAGCGCGCCGATGGTCGAGGCGGTGAAAAACTCGCGCACCGATCCGAACTCGCGCATCGCATTGAAGGTGGTAGAGGGCGACTGACCGCGCAGATCAGACCGCGCGCCCAGGACGCGCGCCATCAGCAGCGCGAGCACGTTTAACTCAATCTGCCGACCCGCGCCGTCAATCAGCCGCCCGCGCGCGATCTTCAAAAACGCCTCCATCAGCACGGCGAGCAGCGCGCCAATCGCGAGCACCCAGAGCGTGGCCTCGGACTGATGCGGAATAACGCGGTCATAGACCTGCAAGCTAAAAAGCGCGACAGCGATGGCGAGCAGATTGGCCACGAATGAGCCAAGCGCGACCTCGATCACCTGCCTGCGAAAGCGGTAGAACTGCCCCCAGAACCAATGGCTTGGCCGCGCGCGGCTGGCGTGGTTTTCGGCGATCCGCTCCAGCGGCACCTCACCGCGCACCAGCAGGCCCGCGAAAAAGGGCGCGAACTCGGCCAGCGGGACATGGGCGCGATTATCAACGCAGGTTTTGTCGTAGATGATCAAATCATTGCGCGACTGCCCGAGCACCAGCAAAACTTGACCCGAGGTCATATAGGCCAAAGCGGGCCATTGATCCGCGTTGAGTTGCTGCACGGCGACCACCTCGGTCAGGCACCCCGCAGCGGTCAGACCCTTGGCGATATCCGCCGCTTCGACCTTATCACTGGCCCCCGCCGAGCTGGCCCAGCGCATCGCGTTCAGCACATCGCTTTGCAGCGTCTCCAGGCCCAGGATCCCGGCATAGGTCACAACCAGATCCGCGCGGGCGCGCAGCCGGTCCTCATAACTATTCGCGTTATTGGCCCTAGGCGTGCCAAGCGGGACGGTGTGAGACTTGGCCCGCCCGTTGGAAATAACCAATGTGAAAGGGGAACTCTGGGTCAAATCGCCTGCCCCTCGACCAACACGCCTTGCAAGCGCGCAATCTCAATCGCAAGGCGGCGCGCCTCGTATGTCAGCGCGATCTGAGAGGTTTGCCGCGCGGCGAAGGTCTCGTAAACGCCGACAACGTCCATGACTTGACGCTGACCCGCCGCGTATTGGGCTTGGAATAGGTCAAGATTTGCCTTGGCTTGCCGGGTCAGCCCTGCGGCCTCGGTAGCCTGGCGCCGCTTTGCCGCGAGCGCGCTTTCAAGCCGGGAGAGCTCGCGATGCGCGTCCTCATCGGCCTGCTGCAAGCGGCGGTCCGCGGCCTCTTGCGCCTGTTCAAGCGCTCTGAGCCGAGCGTTTGTACCCAGACCCAACCGCGCCCCCCCGAGGGTCCACGCAACACCGCCCCCTTCGCCAACGACAGTCGACAGGTTCACGCCAGGCAGCAGGCCGCCCCGCTCAACCTGCGCGGCGGCGATGCTGCGGGTGCGCTCGGCGGCGGCTTTGGACACGTCGAGAGGCTGGGCGGAATAGCTCGACACCTCCAGCACCGTACCGCCTTGAATGTCATTGAGCGGCAGCGTGGACATCGCGTTAAGCTCAGCCAGCGCGGTTTGCGAAGTCTCGGCGGCGGTCCGGCGCGAGGCGCGGATCTCGGCCAGTTTCGCGCGAAGGATCTGCAAGTCGGATTTGTCAGAGACCCCACCCTTGACCCGTTCCGACATGATGTATTCGAACTGGCCCATATCACGTAGGGCCGCGCCATCCACGGCCTCTATCTCGCGCCCTTCAGCAGCGGTGAGATAGAGGCCCAACGCCTCGGCAACTCGGTCATTGGTCTCTTGCGCGAGCACGACTGCTGCGACTTCGACATCGGCTTTGGTAAAGTCGCGCTCGCCCTTCTTGCGGCCATTGTCAAAGACCACCTGCTCGACCACGACTTGGGTCACGATGTCTGACAGGCTCCGGAGGGTAATCTGGGGGCCAAGCGTTGGAAGCCAGTTCTTGGACGCGGCCGCCGCGCGGAGCTGGGCGATGCGCAGCTCTGCCTCGGCAGGGCGTGCGTTGGCTTCAAGCACCGCACGTGCAACCTGATCGTAGGGGCTGTCAGCAGGTAAAATCGAGCGCCTGGATAGGAGGTCTTGAATGACGGTGCTGTCAGAGTTCAACTGCGCGGCGAAGGCTTCGGGATCTGTTTGGGCCAAACGCGTGACTTCGCTGCCATCTGTCCATGGCAGGTCCCCGGCGCATGCCGAAAGCCCTAGGCTTGCCGCAAGCAAAGCTGCGGTTGCTCTTCCAGTCTGCCTCATCTCCTACCCTTAGCGTGCAGGTTTGTTGTTGGGGCGGTTCAGCGCGCGTCTGTCCCGCCCTTTATCCAATCAGTACGTTTACATCGTCATCGATGATCAGTGTTCCATCATTGCCAACCGTATAAAGGTCATAGGTCTGCCCGTTCAGCGTTGTCGAGCCGGTCCGCGCTGCTTGCGTCACGCTCACCGTGTCGTCCGCGCCGCCATGAACCGTCAGGGTGTTGCTGGTGCTTGATAGGCCAACCAGCTCGGCTTCGTTGATTGACAATCGCGCATTATCAGCAAATCGCAGGTCAACCTGATGCACATCGCGCCCGGCGAGCCCTGCATTGCCCATGTCAACCTCGGGCCGAACGCCCGCTTCATCCAGCACGATATAGTTGCTCGACCGATTGCCAGCGCTGTCCGCTGCGGCGACGATTAGATGTGAGCCGTCCGAAATTTCGGTGTCAAACTCCAGATTGGTCTCTCCAAATCGCGTGACAGATTGTGCGCCGATGGCGATCGGTCGAGCAACTATATCGTGCT
>CAYWNJ010000162.1:0-5750 GCA_964459535.1 uncultured Rhodobacterales bacterium | reverse complement strand
AAATTCGCTGCCTCTCGGCTTCGCCTCGAACGCGAATTTGAATGCGTCATTTTTATGATTGAACAAAACAAGCTGTAATGGAGTTTAACAGAAGGTGTTTTGGGCTCTAACGGGCGCTCAAGCGCCGCAGATTGCCTGCAATCTCAGCCAAGCACTATCCGTCATGATTGGCGGGCTGACGCGGCCCCGCGCAGGATCCCCTTCGATCAGGGCCAAGGTTGTCTCGCCCGTTACATCCAGCGCATAGGCATAGGGTCGGCTGGTCAGATCTTGAGCGGCGAAAAGGACCAAGAGCCGCTCGGCAGGTAGGCGCTGTGTTGGTGCGGCGACACGCATTTCGACAAAACGATCCAGAAACCGGTCGGGAATGCGGCCCGTTGTCAGCAAGTAGAGCGATGCGAGTGTGCCGCTGGTCTCTAGCAAGGCGCGCAGTGGCGGTATTGTCTCGGCGCGTAGGCGCTCTGCCAGCACATATCCTGCAGCCACATCGGGCGTTTCGTAATCTTCAATCACCGCACGATTTAGCAATATATGCCCGCCCGGCAAGGCGATGCTGCTGCGCACGCCGCCGGGACTGACTGTGATCTTCTGAGCCCCGGTGCGCTTGGCCAATGCAAGCAAACCTTCTTGCGCCGCGCCGGTATGGCACGCTTGCCCTGACACGCGCGTCAAGCGCGAGAGCAGGGCCGCGCCAATTTCCGACTTGGTTGCCTGAGGCACAACGTTTACCGCATGGGTGACCAAGGCGCCAGGCAGCCAAAAGACAGCCAGAGCCAAAACCAGACCTAAGATCGCCGCGCCACTCCACCAGCGGAGCCGCCCGCGGCTTGGGCGCGTTTGCTCGATCCTGCTGCGCAGTGTTTCGATCGCGGCGATCATTTCTTCGGAGGTTAGCTCTAACGTTTCCCCATCATCCCCATCGGGATGGAAAATCGCCGTGCCTTCTGCTCCTGGCAACCGTTCAATTGCAGCCAGCGACCAGTGTGCCAACGCCTGGTCTGCACCGCCTGAGATCACAAGGGAAGCGTTCCCAAGGCTAACAATCACCTCGCGCCGCTGAGACCGCGCGTCGGGACGCCAGAGCCCGGTGGTCTCAAGCCGATCATATTCCGGAAGCGCGGTCATTCTGTCAGTCTCATCTCAGTCGAAATGTTCTCACGCATGTCATCTTGGGTTTCTTTGCAGGTATATCACCTTTTAAAATGACAACATCCGATTTTCTCTTAGAAAAGGCGCTTTCTTTCCAAGGCAATAAAGGCAGGTCGGCGTAAAATCCCACCCCCGCAGCGCGCCCTTCGCCGCGAAGGTCTTACGCATGGCGCAAATGCAAGGCAGGCGACCGCTAAAGATCCGCCGCCTGCTTGCGCAGCTCAAATTTTTGGATCTTCCCGGTCGACGTTTTCGGGAGCTCCTGGAAGACAACCCTCTTAGGCGCCTTAAATCCGGCCAGTGTTTCACGGCTAAACGCGATCAAATCGGCCTCTGACGGGGCGGTGCCCGGCTTTAGCTCGATAAAGGCGCAAGGCACCTCTCCCCATTTCTCATCGGGCCGGGCCACCACGGCGGCAAGGTTTACGTCAGGATGTGCCATCAAAACCCCTTCTACTTCGACCGAGCTAATATTCTCGCCCCCCGAGATGATGATATCCTTGGCGCGGTCCGCGATTTGGATGTACCCGTCGGCGTGCTGCACCGCGATATCACCCGAGTGGAAATAACCGCCTTCAAAAGCCTCGGCCGTCGCTTGTGGATTTTTGAAATAACCCTTCATCACCGAGTTGCCACGGATCATAATCTCACCTTGCGTGCTGGCATCGCGCGCGACCGGGGTCATTTGCGCATCCATCACTGTGATGTCTTCCATTTGCGGGAAGGCAACACCTTGGCGCGCTTTGATCGCGGCCTTTACCTCGGCGGGCTCAGCATCCCAATCCGAGCGCCAGATACACTCGGTCACATGCCCATAGGTCTCCGTCAGCCCATAGACTTGTGTGACGTTAAAGCCGAGCGCCTCAATTTTACCGAGTGTGGCCGGGGCAGGGGGGGCGCCGGCGGTAAAAACCTCGACATGATGTGCAAAGGGGCGGCGCTCTGCCGCGTCTGCGTTCACAATCATGTTCAGGACAATCGGCGCACCACCAAAATGGGTCACGCCCTCGTCCGCGATGGCGTCGTAAATGGCCTGGGCCGTGATGTCCCGGCAGCATACCAAAGTGCCGCCAAGCAGGGGCATCATCCAGGTATGGTTCCACCCATTACAGTGGAAAAGGGGCACGATGGCCATGAACACCGGGTGCAGCACCATGCGCCAGCTAATCGGCGTGCCCATCGTCATCAGGTACGCGCCGCGATGGTGATAGACCACCCCTTTGGGTCGCCCCGTTGTGCCGGAGGTGTAGTTGAGCGCGAGGCTTTCCCACTCATCCTCGGGCATGTGCCACTTAAAACTGGGGTCCGCGTTTGCCAAGAGGTCCTCATAAACAGGGTGGCGCTGGCTCGCCGGGAAGCCTGCTGCGGCGTCTGGTACTTCGACGATCTGCACGGCTGTACCCGCTTGGGCCGCTGCGGCTTCGGCGAGATCAAGGAATTGGGGGTCAACCAAGAGCACCTTGGCCGCGCCATGGCTTAGGATATACGCAACCGTATCGAGATCCAGCCGTGTGTTGATCGTATTGATTACCGCGCCGCAGGCTGGCACGCCAAAATGTGCTTCGGCTTGGGCGGGCAGGTTCGGCAAAAGCGTTGCGACCACATCGCCGGGCGCTACGCCCAGCCCGGCCAGCGCCGAGGCTAGCCGCGTACACCGCTCATAATACTGCGCGTAGGTGACGCGGTGATCGTGATAGATGACAGCGGTGCGATCCGCGAACACACTTGCAGCGCGGCGTAGGTGCGACAGCGGAGAGAGCGCGACGAAGTTGGCGCGGTTCTTCTCTAGCCCTGTTTCATCTTGCATCCAGCCCATGCCTTCTCTCTCCCCACGCTTGATTCTGGTGGCAAAGAGCGTAGAGCAGGGAGAGCCTCATGACAAAGCGAATGTCACTTTAAATGATAGACCCGCCTCAGACACGCCCGCTTGCCGCCGCCGCCTCGATGGTGGGGTCTATGGCATTGCTTGGTTTTGTCGACAACTTTGTTGCGCTGATCGCTCAAACCATCAGCCTGTGGCAATTCCTTGCTGTACGCTGTGTTATTGCGTTGGGCCTGGTTGGCGGTTTGGCTTGGCTGGGCCTTGGCAGCTTGAGGCCCAAGCGTCTATGGGCGATTGCGCTGCGCAGCCTGCTCGTCGCCTCGGGGATCATGTGTTATTTTGCGGCCCTTGCGGTTATGCCGATTGCGCAGGCGCTTGCAGGTTTGTTTACCTCGCCGATTTTTGTGCTGCTGATCTCGGCGTTGCTGCTGCGCCGCCGTATCGGACCTTGGCGAATCGCGGCGGTGGCGCTGGGCTTTGTCGGAACGCTGACGGTTTTGGGCGTTTGGTCAGGATGGCCGGGGCCGATTATGCTATTGCCGCTGGTCGGCGGCTTGCTCTATGCGATGGGATCCGTGGCCACGCGAGAGCTGTGCGCGCATGAAAGCACACTCGCCATGCTGGCCGGTATTTTGCTGACCCAAGGGGTGATCGGCGCGACCGCTCTCTTAGCGCTCAGCGGCATGGAGTTGGAAGGGCAAACCTTCCTGACACGCGCGTGGGTCTGGCCGTTTCCCGAGGCATTGCCCTTTGTGTTTCTGCAGGCCGTTCTGTCTGTGGCGGGTGTGTTCCTGCTCATCCGCGCCTATCAATGGGGAGAGGCCAGCCAGGTCTCCCCGTTGGAATATACGATCATGGTATTTGGTCCGCTCTTTGCGTTCGTCTTATTTGGCGAGCCGATTACAGCAACGATGATCATTGGCATTCTGCTGATTTTGATAGCCGGTGTGATCATCGCGGTCCGCTCGGCATGATCTTTTGTTTTGATCATCTCGGCAGCATGGGAAATGCTTCATGTGAGAGCTGGGGCCCTAAAGCATGATCATCAGCCCCGGTCGTCGCTATATCTTTGTTCATATTCCCAAGACCGGGGGCACGTCGATGGCGGTTGCGCTTGAGGCGCGCGCGCAGAGAGATGACATATTGCTCGGCGATACACCCAAGGCCAAGAGGCGTCGGGCACGGCTTACACACCTAAGCAGCGCCGGGCGCCTTTGGAAGCATTCAACCCTGGCGGATATTGACGGCCTCGTCAGCCAAACAGATATGACCAAGATGTTTGTCTTCACGCTTGTGCGAAATCCTTGGGACAGGGTGGTGAGCTATTACCATTGGCTAAGGGATCAGCACTTTGATCATCCAAGCGTCCATCGTGCCAAGCTTTTGTCTTTCCGAGATTTTGTTCTAGATCCTGCTACGCGCGCTAGCTTGCGCCAAAGTCCGGCGCAGAGTTACATGACTGATGCGCGCGGCGACGTGCGGTGCAATGCCTATATCCGGCTAGAGCACCTTGCCCAAGACATCCTGCCGCTGGAGGCACATCTTGGCTTTCGGCTTGAGATCCCACACATCAACATGTCAGAGCGCGCAGGGGAGTGGGCTGAATACTACAACCGCTACTCGGCAGAGGCGGTTGCCGATTCATGTCGCGATGATATCGAGCGCTTCGGTTACCAGTTTTCTTAGAAAAACTGGTCCGCAGATAGCCCGAAGGTTACGGCACCAATTGGAGCACCGGTGTCAGGATCTGAAATCGTGAGCGAGACTTGGCCAACATATGTTTGCGCGCTCTCATCGAATTCGATTTCAGCGACGTGGACGGCGCCCGAGCCTTTGGGATAGGTTTCTTGAAATTTGGCCTCATCCCCTTGCCAATAATCCGACGTCACGGCGCTGGTCGCGACGTTCAGCCCGCGCGCATCCATGATGAAAACCTCTGCGATCAAACCACCAGAGGCTTCGACATTCGCGGCAAGCAAAGCGGAGGCATCGGAATTTAGAACTGGATCAATTGTTGGCGCATCACTTTTGCCGACCTCGGCCCGCCATGCGTTATCAAGCTCTATAATGTCTGCTTGGCTTAGCGCTGCGGTACGCTTGTTCTGGGCGCGCAATGCTTCGATCACCGTCGCGCTAAGCAACCAAGTTGTCCTTTGTTCAGTGGCATAGTCGGCCATTCTTGATGCGGGATCCGCGAGGCTAGCACCTGCGCTCGCAATTAATATTGGGACGGCCAAAATTGAGAGCTTGGGCATCGGTTTCCTCCATCTGTGCATCACGAGGCCAGAGGATCAACGAAAGGGGTAAAGGAAAGGTTAGCTACAGCAGAAAATTTGAATGTCGTTCAATTAGGGTCTGTAAAATATGGTTGCCGAGGCATTGGTCGATGCGGTTGCCCGGTATAGCCTAGCTTTCTTTGTCAATGCGCGCGACAGAAGTTGGGAAAGGGGGCAATAGTGATAGGTGCGGGCTTACCCTGATCGGGCGCCGCGAAACATCCACCGTGCTAACGCAGAACGATAGTCGCTGACCGCTCAGACAAAACCCGGTTATCTCTTAGTATCTTAACGTTCCCGCGATAGGTTCCTGCTGGCCAATTTGAGCCGCGCAAGCGTCTACCCGATGCGCGAAAGAACTGAGCTTGGTCTTTTTCCAATGTCACAGTCTGAGATATGATTTCTCCCTCGGGTCCACGAATAGAGAGCTTGATTTCATCGTCGGCTTGCCCGCCAAATGCGTATCCAAACACAACCAATGCCGGAGCGTTCGTAGGTAATTC
>CAYWNJ010000161.1:0-5788 GCA_964459535.1 uncultured Rhodobacterales bacterium | reverse complement strand
CAAATCCACCTAAGATCACACTGATAAAGCTGCGGTTCATCGCTTTACACATGATGTAGCTAAGGATTGCCCCGGACGAGCCCACGAGCGCGCCCACCACGATCAAAAGGTCATTGCCGAGTGAAAAGCCAATCGCCGCCGCTGCCCAGCCCGAGTAGCTGTTGAGCATCGAGACAACAACAGGCATGTCCGCGCCGCCGATCCCCATGATCAGGTGATAACCAATAAAGAGCGCGGCGAGGGTCATCAGCACCAACGGCAACGTTGTACCCGAGCCGACATACCAAATAAGACAGATCAGGCTCAGCGCGGCAGCGGCAGCATTCAGAGCGTGACCGCCCGGCAGCTTGGTTGCCGCAGACGTAACCCGCCCAGCGAGCTTGCCATAGGCGACGACTGATCCGGTAAAGGTAACCGCGCCGATAAAGACGCCAAGGAATAGCTCAACACGCAGGATGTTCAGCTCCACCGCTGTCTTCTTAGCAATCAATTGGCCGAACGTTCCGAGGGCTGCAACCGCATCCGGCCCGGCACCCAGCGCAGCATTGGCATTATCAATCTCAATATCGGCATTAAAGCCAACAAAAACCGCCGCTAGGCCAACGAGCGAGTGCATCGCGGCGACAAGCTCGGGCATTTGCGTCATCTGAACCCGATTGGCCAGCTGTACTCCGATAAGGCCTCCGGCTGCGATCAGGACCAGGGACAAAAGCCAAAGCCCCGCGCCCGGACCGATCAAGGTCGCAAAAACAGCAAGCCCCATGCCCACAATACCATACCAAACCGCACGCTTGGCGCTTTCCTGCCCCGAGAGCCCTCCGAGCGAGAGGATGAACAAGACGGCTGCAACAACATAGGCCGCTGTTGTAAATCCAAGTTCCATAGGTCTACCCCCCTTCCATTAGCCGCATTGCGATGGGCCAACGTTGGTGTGAATTGGTTAGTTTGCGGGCAAAAGCCCCGCGATATGTATTCTGAGAGCAAAACTTCCCTGCTTTATCCGCTGGGTGTTTATCTCCATAAGGCCGATCCATAACTCTGGAATAAAAGCGATAAAGTATGTGCAGGTGCTTCATGATTTTTGGAACATCGCAAGCATACGCCGAGTGACCAGAAAGCCGCCGAAAATATTGATCCCGGCCATGAACACAGACAGCGCAGCCAATAGTATCACTAGGACACTGCCCGAGCCGACCTGAACCAGCGCACCGAGGATAATGATCGACGAGATCGCGTTGGTGACCGCCATAAGCGGCGTATGCAAGCTGTGCGAGACGTTCCAGATGACCTGAAAGCCCACGAAAACCGACAGCACAAAAACGATAAAGTGCTGCATAAAGCTGGGCGGGGCAACCAGCCCAACGCCAAGCAGCAACGCAGCGCCAATCGCGATCAGCGTGACTTGCGTTTGGGTCTGCGCCTTGAACTCCGCCTGCTCCTGCGCCCGGCGCTCCTCTGGCGTCGGCTCTTTGGCGGGCTCGGTCTTGGGCGCGGCGGCAATGGCGGCGACTTTGGGCGGCGGCGGCGGGAAGGTCACAGCCTTTTCATGCGCCACGGTCGCGCCGCGGATCACATCATCCTCCATATCATGCACAACAACGCCGTCTTTTTCCGGCGTAAGATCCGTCATCATATGGCGGATATTAGTGGCATAAAGGGTCGAGGATTGCGCGGCCATACGGCTTGGGAAATCGGTGTAACCGATGATGGTCACGCCATTGTCCGAGACGATCTTCTCATCCATCACGGTCAGCTCACAATTGCCGCCCTTCTCGGCGGCAAGATCCACGATGACCGAGCCGGGCTTCATCGCCTCGACCATATCTTTGGTCCACAGCACCGGCGCGTCGCGCCCCGGGATCAGCGCGGTTGAGATCACGATATCAATATCCGGCGCAAGCGCGCGGAATTTCTCAAGCTGCTTTTCGCGGAACTCGGGGCTCGACGGCGCGGCATACCCCCCCGTCGCGGCGCTGTCCTGGCTATCTTCGAAGTCCAAAAAGACGAACTCAGCCCCCATCGAGGCGATCTGCTCGGACACCTCAGGCCGCACGTCGAAGGCAAGGGTAATCGCCCCCAGACTGGTTGAGGTGCCAATCGCCGCGAGCCCCGCAACACCCGCGCCAATCACCAGAACTTTCGCGGGCGGAACCTTGCCCGCAGCGGTCACCTGGCCAGTAAAGAAGCGACCGAAATTATTACCCGCTTCGATCACGGCCCGATACCCGGCGATATTCGCCATCGAGCTGAGCGCGTCCATTTTCTGCGCACGCGAGATGCGGGGCACCATGTCCATCGCAATAACAGTGCTGCCACGCTTGGCCGCAGCCTCGAGAAGCTCAGTGTTTTGGCCAGGATAGAAGAACGAGATCAAGGTCTGGTCCTTGCGCAGCCGTTTGACCTCGGTTTCGGTAGGCGGGCGGACCTTGGCGACGATATCTGAGGCTTTGAACAGCGCAGCGCCCGTCTTGGCAATCTCGACACCAGCGGCCACATAGGCTGCGTCGTCAAAGCCTGCGGCAGCGCCTGCACCCGCTTCGATAACACAGCTATGTCCGAGCTTTTGAAGCTGCGCCGCACTCTCTGGTGTCAGCGCGACGCGGCGCTCCCCTTCGAAAATCTCTTTTGGCGTCCCGATTTTCACGCGAAACTCCTTTGTCTTAGTTCTTTTCGACAACGGATGTCGTCGTCGCAGACCCTTCTCCCCTATCTTGCACGCGCAGCATTGACAAGCAGGTGGGATCGCGTCTTCATGTCGCTCCCGCTGCGCCGTGAGCCGGGGAACGGCATGGCAGCAAGGGCTGAGGGACGCATAAGGAGCGCGATATGGATCTGAGCGGTAAACACGCATTTGTGACCGGGGGCGGCACGGGGATTGGCCTTGCAATCGCGCAGGATCTGGCGGCCAAGGGCGCGCAAGTGACAATCACCGGACGCCGCCAAGAGGTGCTGGATCAAGTCGCCTCTGCTGGTCTCGCCGGAATGGCAATGGATGTGCGCGACGAGGAGGCTGTTGCCGCCACCATCAAAGCTGCAGTCGCGGCGAGAGGCCCCATCCAGATCTGCGTCGCGAATGCCGGGATTGCCGAGGGGCGCGCGGTGCATAAGACCACGCTCGAGTTTTGGCGCAATATGATGGCGACCAATCTGGACGGCGCCTTTCTGACCATCCGCGAGGCGCTAACCAGTATGCGCCAAACCGACTGGGGCCGCGTGATTGCAATCAGCTCTATGGCGGGGCTGCGTGGCTTGCCGGGCGCGGCGGCCTATTCGGCGTCCAAACACGGGATGATTGGGCTGATCCGCGCCTTGTCCGAGGACTATATGGGCCAGCCCTATACGTTTAATGCGATCTGCCCCGCTTATGTCGATACACCGATTGTGGATCGCAACAAGGTCGCGATTGCCGAGCGGACAGGCATGAGCCAAGAGGCCGCCCGCGATGTGATGGTCAACGCCAACCGGCACAAACGCCTCTTGGACGCCTCTGAAATCGCGGCGGCGGCGGCGTGGCTGTGTAGCGACGGCAGCCAATCGGTGAATGGGCAATGTATCGAAATCGCGGGCGGGCAGATGTAACCTCTGGCCTTAAACTCACTTTAACCACGAATCGGGCAAGTTGCGCGCATGACTGGTTTTTCTAAATTCCCCGCTCCTATCGCCTTTTTTACATTGCGCTTGGCGGATGGGCATGATGCGTTGCTCACGCAGCATTCCGATACGTTGCACCGCGCCCTGCGCACAGCCAAAATGCTACGCCCGTTTGAGGTGGATAGTCTCGTTGTTCTGCCCAAGGTCATCCACACGATATGGGCGCTTCCCATGCATGATGCAGAGCTTGAGCCGCGGATAAATTTGTTCAAGGCGCTCTTTGCCCAAGCGGTTGGGCGGGATGAGGCGATGGACCCAGACGCGATATGGGATGCGGATATTTGGACGCATCCGCTTCAAGATACACCCGATATCGACACGCATTACGCCTCTGTATAGGTTATCGGCTGAGGATTTTGATTTGATCGCTTTGGAGCTTAGCCCCGAGCCATCCGCAGGATGGCAACGCGATCACCAAGGGCTAAGCTTCCCCATTTTTTCCAAAATGCGCTTTATCCAAGCAGTGGGTGCAAACGGCTCCCAGAGCAAATCTCGGGTTTCAGGCGATTAATCCTAGCATAGCTCTTGCAAAAGGCGAAGACGCGGCCTAAATCGCGACATCCAGCAGGACGATTTGATTCGAATCCTGCCGTTTACCAATGCGCGCGAGGTGACCAACATACCCAAGATATGTCCTGATCACGCCTCGCGGATCGGACATTGCTCCCCTCTTCTTCCTGATTTAGAAAAATCCCCCCAGGGCTCGTGGGCTTTTTCTTGAGCAGGACTTCATAATCGAGAGCGCAGTATTTGGGACGCTGCGCGAGAATGGATTTGTAGGTCGTGCTATCTCGGATGGCCTGACAGGCAGCGGCCCAACTGCATGTCTCGCCGGTGAGAAATGAAAGGTACCCTGCGTATGGCTCAATCCTTCCTTGGTCAGAAGCGTCTCCGGAGATATTATGGCAAAATCCGCGAAGTGCTGGATATGCCGAACCTTATCGAGGTGCAGAAGTCGTCCTATGACTTGTTCCTGAATTCCGGCGACCAGCCCGAGCCGCAATCTGGCGAAGGGATCAACGGCGTTTTTCAGTCGGTCTTTCCGATCAAGGATTTCAACGAAACCAGCGTCCTGGAATATGTGAAATACGAGCTTGAGCGTCCAAAATACGATGTTGAGGAATGCCAGCAGCGGGATATGACCTATTCCGCCCCGCTGAAGGTCACGCTGCGCCTGATCGTCTTTGATGTTGACGAGGATACCGGGGCTAAGTCGGTTAAGGACATTAAAGAACAAGACGTCTTTATGGGCGATATGCCACTGATGACCCCGAACGGGACATTTATTGTGAACGGCACCGAGCGGGTGATCGTCTCGCAAATGCACCGCTCACCCGGTGTGTTCTTTGACCATGACAAGGGCAAGACGCACAGCTCGGGCAAGCTACTTTTTGCCTGCCGCATTATTCCTTATCGCGGCTCGTGGCTTGATTTCGAATTCGATGCCAAGGATATCGTCTTTGCCCGCATCGACCGCCGCCGCAAATTGCCTGTCACGACGCTGCTTTATGCGCTTGGGCTCGACCAAGAGGGCATTATGGATGCCTACTATAACACGGTCAGCTACAAGCTGAAAAAGGGCAAAGGCTGGGTGACACCGTTCTTCCCCGAGCGGGTGCGCGGGACACGGCCAAGCTATGACCTCGTGGACGCCAAAAGCGGTGAGGTGATCGCCGAGGCGGGCAAGAAGGTCACGCCGCGCGCGGTGAAAAAGCTAATCGACGAAGGTAAGGTGACCGAGCTGCTCGTGCCCTTTGACCACATCGTTGGCAAATTCGCCGCCAAAGACATCATCAACGAAGAAAATGGCGCGATCTATGTCGAGGCTGGGGATGAGCTAACCCTGGAATATGACAAAGACGGCACTCTGATCGGCGGCACCGCGAAAGAGTTGATCGACGCAGGTTTGACGGACATTCCCGTGCTCGACATCGACAATGTGAATGTCGGCCCCTACATGCGCAACACACTCACGCAAGATAAGAACATGAACCGCGAAACGGCGCTCATGGATATCTACCGCGTGATGCGCCCAGGCGAGCCACCCACGGTCGAGGCGGCTTCGGCCCTCTTTGACACGCTCTTCTTCGACAGCGAGCGCTATGACCTCTCTGCGGTGGGCCGGGTTAAGATGAAC
>CAYWNJ010000160.1:0-5794 GCA_964459535.1 uncultured Rhodobacterales bacterium | reverse complement strand
GCAGGTGTTGATAAAGGCGACACGATGCTTGGCTGCACGAATGCACTCAGCCAGGTTGACCGACGTGCGCCGCTCTTCATCCATGATCCCAATCTTGACGCTGTGACGCGGCAGCCCCAACACGTCTTCGACCTTGTCAAAGATCGCATCGGTAAGCGCGACCTCATCCGGCCCATGCATCTTGGGTTTGACGACATAGACCGATCCGTGGATCGAATTTCGGATCCCATCGGTTTTTCTAAGATCATGCAACGCGATCAACACAGTCATCATCGCGTCCATGAGCCCTTCGCCAATCTCCGCCCCGTCCGCGGTGCGCGCGGCGGGTGTTGTCATCAGATGGCCGACATTGCGGATCAGCATCAGGCTGCGACCCTTAAACGATGCGGCTTCCCCCGCTGGATCTGTATAGCTGAGGTCGGGTTGCATCCGCCGGGTCATTATCTGCCCGCCTTTTTCAAAGCGCGCCTCCAAATTGCCGGTCATCAGCCCCAGCCAATTGCGATAGGCGGTTACCTTGTCCTCTGCATCGACGGCGGCGACGCTGTCCTCGCAATCCATAATCGTGGAGAGCGCGGCCTCAAGATACACCGCTGAAAGCCCTGCGGCGTCCGCGCCACCAATGGGCGTGTCCCGATTCACGCGCAATTCGATACCAAGCCCGTTATGGCTTAGAAACACGCTGAGACCAGCATCAGATGTCGCGTGCCCGCAATATTGCGCGGGATCAGCCAGTGCCACCGCAGCGCCACCCGAAGAGAGGCTCAGTGCGTTGCCGACAACTTTAATCCCATCAACCTGCGACCACTGCGTATTCACGAGCGGGGCGGCTTCATCCAAAAAGTCTTTGGCCCAGGCAATCACGCGCGCGCCGCGCTCTGACGCATAGGGACCAGCGGGCGGCAAATCGCCAAGCGCATCGGTGCCGTAGAGCGCATCATAAAGGTTCCCCCAGCGCGCGTTGGCGGCATTGAGGGCAAAGCGCGCATTGGTAATCGGCACAACAAGTTGCGGGCCGGGGATCTGCGCGATCTCAGGATCTACATTTTGTGTCTCGACCTGAAACGCAGGGCCTTCGGGCACCAGATAGCCAATCTCGCGCAGGAAGGCTTGATAAGCCTCCGCATCATGCGGCTGGCCACGGTGCTGCACATGCCAGGCGTCGATCTGCGCTTGCATGTCTTGGCGCTCGGACAGGGCCGCGGCTACGCGCGGTCCCATTTCAGCCACCAGTTCGGCGAAGCCCGCCCAAAGGGTTTCAGGTGCGATGTCGGTTCCGGGCAGAACTTCCTCTTCGACAAACGCGGCGAGGACCTGTGCGACCTGGAGGCCAGCGCGTGTTTCATAGCTCATCTTTGGGTTCCTTCTGCGGGGCGCGATTTGATTTAGCGGCAAAATATCTAAACGTAAACATAGTTGGTAAAAAAATATGACCAATTATGCGCGCGTCCATACATGCTCTTTCACAATTAAGCGGCAATGCCTCCAAGGCAAGCGCGCCTGCTTGTAGCGGCGCTCGGCGCACGCTACCGTTGGTTTAGAGCGTGTTTTGTTAAATTTGAATGCGTTATGTTTCTGGTTGAACAAAACAAGCTGTAGATCATTTTCGGAGCCCTCATGCGCGACGCTGCCCCCCAGACCGTTTACCTTAAAGACTATAAACCCTTTGGTTTTGAGGTTAGGGAAGTCCATCTGACCTTTGACCTTGCGCCTTCGGCGACAACGGTCACCTCTCGTATTCAGTTTGTGCCGATACCGGGGCGGGATCAGCGTTTCTTCCTGCATGGCGAAGGTTTGTCTTTGCGGGAGGCAAAAATTGATGGAGAGCGGGTCTCTCCGCAGCTGCCGGAGCAAGGGCTGACCTGTGAGGTGCCCAATGTGCCGTTTACGTGGGAGGCAAAGGTTCTGATTGATCCAGCGGCAAATGCGGCGCTGGAGGGGCTCTATCTGTCGAACGGCATGTATTGCACGCAATGCGAGGCCGAAGGGTTTCGTAAAATCACCTATTACCCGGACCGCCCCGATGTGATGAGCACCTTTACCGTGCGCATCAACGGCCCACACCCGGTGCTCTTGTCCAACGGAAACCCTGTCTCTGCGGGCGAGGGGTGGGCGGAATGGCATGACCCTTGGCCCAAGCCTGCTTATCTCTTTGCGCTAGTGGCGGGCAATTTGGTCGCGCATAAGGATCGCTTTACCACGATGGAGGGGCGCGCGGTCGATCTGGCGCTTTGGGTGCGGCCGGGCGATGAGGGCAAATGCGCTTTTGGTATGGAGGCGCTCAAGGCGTCTATGCTTTGGGACGAGCAGGTCTATGGCCGGGCCTATGATCTTGATGTGTTTAACATTGTGGCGGTTGATGATTTCAACATGGGGGCGATGGAGAATAAAGGGCTGAACATCTTTAACGCATCCGCGGTCCTCGCCTCGCCCGAGACCTCGACGGATAATAATTTCGAGCGGATCGAGGCGATTATTGCCCATGAGTATTTTCATAACTGGACTGGAAATCGGATCACCTGCCGGGACTGGTTTCAGCTTTGCCTAAAGGAGGGGCTAACGGTCTTTCGGGACGCGCAATTTACCGCTGATATGCGCAGCGCGCCCGTTAAGCGGATTGGAGATGTGATCGACCTGCGCGCGCGGCAATTTCCCGAAGACCAGGGCCCCCTGGCGCATCCAGTGCGCCCAGAGAGCTTTCAAGAGATCAACAATTTCTACACCGCGACCATCTATGAAAAAGGGGCCGAGCTGATCGGTATGCTCCGCCGCCTTGTGGGGGCGGAGGGCTATGCCAAGGCGCTCGATCTCTATTTTGAGCGCCATGACGGGCAGGCGGCGACGATTGAGGATTGGCTCAAAGTCTTTGAGGATGCGACGGGCCGCGATCTGACGCAGTTCAAACTTTGGTACAGCCAGGCGGGAACGCCGCATGTTCGGATGCAAGAGACCTGGGCGGATGGCACGCTCTCGCTGCATTT
Organism: uncultured Rhodobacterales bacterium; assembly: GCA_964459535.1. Taxonomy (GTDB): domain Bacteria; phylum Pseudomonadota; class Alphaproteobacteria; order Rhodobacterales; family Rhodobacteraceae; genus JBCBCP01. The sequence goes on along the minus strand of CAYWNJ010000160.1, from coordinate 2,813 downwards.
TACCCAAGAACTGCCCGCAAGTGCGGCTACGCCAGCGCCCAAACCTCAGGTGATCCCGATCACAGTCGGCTTGATCGCGCCCGATGGGACAGAGGTGATGGGCAGCCAAGTCTTAGAGCTGACCCAAGCCGCTCAGAGCTTTTCCTTCCCCGGCTTGGCCGAGCGTCCCATCCCTTCGGTCCTACGCGGTTTTTCGGCGCCCGTGATCTTGGAAGCAGAGGTGGATCACGCCCATTTGCTTGCCTTTGATACCGATCCGTTTAACCGCTGGGAGGCCGGGCGCAATCTGGCCTTTGCCTCGCTGCTCGGAACGATCCGTCAGGGTACGCCGCCGCTTACGGCCTATCTGGAGGGGCTTGCCCGTGTCGTTGGAGATGAGGCGCTTGATCCCGCTTATCGCGCGCTTATGCTGGGCCTTCCGTCGCAAAGCGAGATTGCGGCTGCGCTGCACCGTGCGGGCGAGGTGCCTAATCCTGAGGCGATCTGGTCGGCTGTTCAAGGGCTCAAACAGGCGCTTGCGGAGCATCTAAGCGCCTCGCTTCCAGCGCTGCACGCGGCGCATCTGGTGCAGGAACCTTACGCGGCAAATGCCGAGCAATCGGGGCGGCGCGCTCTTGCCAACGCAACACTTGGCTTGCTGACCCGATTGGATGGTGGCACGCAGGCACAGGCGCAATTCGAGGCCGCGACGAATATGACCCAGCAGCTTGCCGCGCTTGCTTGCTTGATCCGCGCCGGGCGCGGGGAGGCTGCGCTCGCTAGTTTTGAGCGGCAATGGACGCAAGATCGGCTGGTTATGGATAAATGGTTTGCGCTCCAAGTCGCCGAGGCTGCGCCGGACGATGTCGTTGATACCGCCCGCGCGCTGACCAAGCACCCCGCGTTTCAGTGGAAAAACCCGAACCGCTTTCGCGCGCTTTTGGGCAGTCTTTCTGGGCATCACGCCGGGTTTCATGCAGCCGATGGCTCTGGCTATGTGTTTTTGGCCGATTGGCTCATTCAGCTTGACGCCGTAAATCCGCAAACAGCGGCGCGGATGGCGTCGGCGTTCCAAACTTGGCGTCGGTATGACGGCATACGTCGCAGCCTGATTTCCGCACAATTGGCGCGCATTGCCGAGACCCCGAAGCTGAGCCGCGATATGTCCGAAATGATCGAACGGATGCAAAACGCTTAGCGCGCGCTTGCGGAGCCTAGAGCGTGTTTTGTTAAATTGAATTCAAATTCGCTGCCTCTCGGCTTTGCCTCGAACGCGAATTTGAATGCTTTGTATTTCTGATTGAGCAAAACAAGCTCTAGATGAAAGACATAAATGGCCTAAAGCGCCTAGCCTTAAACCAGAGGCACCTCGCCCCGAACTGCTCTCCCGCGCAACAGGCACTGTTGCGCCGCGCCGTTCCGCCCCCACGGGGCGGCGCGATTGCGCCTCCCCTCGGAACGGCGCTATCGAATTACCGCTGGGGGCCTCAGGTTTTAGGTCGAGTGCTTTTGCGTCGAACATAACCGTGCCGTTTTCCAATTGCTCCAAAGCGCTCTGTCAATCATCCCTCTTTTTTTGCCTCACCAGATAGGGCATAGAGCGGTCAAAGTTTAAGGAGGCTCTCATGCACGATATTCGCGCCATCCGCGCAAATCCCGACGCTTTTGACGCCGCGCTGGCTCGGCGCGGAGAGGCGCCTGCGTCACCCGCACTGCTAGAGCTTGATGCCGCACGGCGGGCCAAGATCCTGGCCGCCGAAACCGCGCAGGCCGAGCAGAACAAAGCCTCTAAGGCGGTCGGTGCCGCCAAAGCGTCGGGTGATGAGGCCGAATTCGCGCGGCTCCGCGCGTTGGTTGCCGAGAAAAAGGCTGAGATTGCTGAGATGCAAGAGGCCGCTAAAGCGCTTGACGCCGAGTTGACAGATGCGCTCGCCCGCATCGCCAACCTGCCCGCGCCGGATGTGCCGGAAGGGGCGGATGAGGCGGATAATGTCGAGCTGAACCGCTGGGGTACGCCGCGCGATTTCTCTTTCGCGCCGAAAGAGCATTTTGAGATCGCCGGGGTCGCGCCGCATATGGACTTTGAGACAGCGGCCAAGACCTCAGGCAGCCGCTTTGTGATGCTTACCGGAGCGATTGCGCGCATCCACCGCGCTTTGGCGCAGTTCATGCTGGATACCCATGTCGATCAGAACGGTCTGACCGAGGTGAACCCGCCCGTGCTGGTACGTGATGAGGCGATGTATGGGACCGATAAGCTGCCGAAATTTGGCGGCGACAGCTATCAAACCAAAGAGGATATGTGGCTGGTGCCCACCTCGGAGGTGCCGCTGACTTATATCCCGGCGGGGCAGATCTTGGATGTGGCGACCCTGCCGATGCGCTTTACCGCCCACACGCTGTGCTTTCGCTCCGAGGCAGGCAGCGCGGGGCGTGATACGACCGGCATGCTGCGCCAGCACCAATTTGAGAAGGTCGAGATGGTTTCGATCACCCATCCCGACCAATCCGATGCTGAGCAAAAGCGGATGCTGCGCTGCGCGGAGGGGGTTTTGGAGGCATTAGAGATCCCCTATCGGACAGTGGTTCTGTGTACCGGTGATATGGGATTTGGCGCGCGGCGCACCTATGATATCGAGGCCTGGCTGCCGGGTCAGGACGCCTACCGCGAGATCAGCTCGGTCTCGACCACCGGAGATTTCCAGGCGCGCCGGATGAATGCACGGTTTCGCGCCGAGGATGGTAAACCTGAGTTCGTCCATACCCTCAACGGCTCGGGCGTGGCTGTTGGCCGCTGCTTGATCGCGGTGCTTGAAAATGGCCAGCAAGCGGAT
>CAYWNJ010000159.1:539-5796 GCA_964459535.1 uncultured Rhodobacterales bacterium | reverse complement strand
GGCTTTGATAGCCTCCCAATCGGCGGTTTGCTGATCGGGTGTTTTGTCCCGGCTTTGGTCGCCAAATACATGCGGGTGCCGCGCGATCATTTTCTCGGCCATAGCCTGCGCAATGTCGTTAAATGTAAAAAATCCGGCTTCTTCCGCCATCTGAGCATGAAAAACGGATTGAAAAAGTAGATCGCCCAGCTCGCCCTTTAGCTCGTCCCATGCCGCGCGCTGGATCGCGTCAGCCACTTCATAAGCCTCTTCAATCGTGTAAGGGGCGATGCTGGCGAAGTCCTGGGCGATGTCCCATGGGCAGCCCGTCTGCGGATCGCGCAAGCGGCGCATGACCTCAAGCAGAGCCGCGATGCCTTTTGTCTCTTCTGCCATTGCGGCCCCTTTCGCTTTGCGCTCTGATAGCGCCAAGTTCTAAGCGCAGATCGGAGCCCAGACCATGCCTGTCCTCAATCGTATCGCTGCTCTTGCGCCGGAAATGGCGGAATGGCGGCAGCATCTTCATACCATCCCCGAGCTTGGGCGTGAATGCCATAAGACTGCGGCTTTTGTCCGGGCGCGCTTGCAGGAGATTGGGGTAGATGCGCTGCATGAGGGGATTGCGACTACTGGGATTGTGGCGATCATCGAAGGGCAGGGGCCTGGTCCGACAATTGGTCTGCGTGCGGATATGGACGGGCTGCCGATTACTGAGGCGACCGGGCTTGACTATGCCAGCAGTCACGCGGGACAGATGCATGCGTGCGGGCATGATGGGCACACAACCATGCTGCTTGGCGCCGCAAAATACCTGGCTGAGACACGTAATTTCTCGGGCCGGGTCGCGCTGATTTTTCAACCTGACGAGGAAGCGACCGGCGGGGCCGAGGCGATGGTCGAGGCAGGGATCATGGATCGCTTTGACATTGCAGAGGTCTATGGGTTGCACAACGCGCCGGGTATCGACGCCGGGGTGCTGGGGACAAATCCTGGCCCGCTGATGGCCGCCGCCGATACAATCCGCGTGACAGTGCGCGGGCAGGGCGGACATGGTGCGATGCCGCACGAAGCGGCAGATCCTGTCCTGGCCGCATGCGCGATTGTGCAGGGCTTTCAAAGCATTGTATCGCGGAATGTAGATGCCACTCAGCAGCTTGTGATCTCGATTACCACAATTCACACTGGTCATGCAGAGAATGTCATTCCCGACACTGCAGAGATTACGGGCACGGTGCGCACATTTGAGCCCGAGATCCGCGACTTGGCCGAGCGCCGCCTGATCGAGATCGCCGAGGGTATCGCCGCAGGTTATGGCGTGACCGCGCAGGCGGAATATCAACGCGGCTATCCCGCAACGATCAACACACCGGGCAAGGCCGCTTGGGCCGCGGAGGTTGCGCGCGAGGTTGTCGGGCCGGAGGCGGTGATCGCGGATGCCCCACCCGTCATGGGCTCCGAGGATTTCTCTTACATGTTGGCGGCGCGCCCCGGTGCCTATTTCTTTCTCGGACAAGGAGAAGGCGCGATGTTGCACCATCCCGAGTATAATTTTAACGATGCGGTTGCCCCAATAGGCGCGAGTTTCTTCGCCCGGCTGGTGGAAACCGCACAACCGGTAGCGCGCTGATGGCGCTGGAAGACGCGAAAAATCAGATCGACCACGCCTTCACGCGAGAAGATCCTAAAGGCCCGTCCTTTGAGCTAACCTTTGGCGGCGCGACCTCCTTCCTGCGGCGGCGCTATAGCAAAGACCTTCAGGGCGTGGATATCGCGGTCACCGGCGTTCCCTTTGACCAGGCGGTGACCAACCGGCCCGGCACGCGTCTCGGCCCGCGCGCCATCCGCGAGGCCTCAAGCCTTCAGGCGCCAGATGCGCCCTATGGCTGGGATTTTGATGTGATCAGCGAGCGTGTCATTGTGGACTACGGCGATCTCGCGTTTGATTACGCAGATGTCCCGAGTTTTCCACGGCTTTTGCGCGCGCATATCTCAGATATCCTCAGCGCGGGGGCCGCGCCGGTGGTGCTGGGCGGTGACCACTATATCTCGTTCCCGATCTTGCAAGCGATGGAGCGGGTCTATGGCCCGCTTTCGCTGATCCAGATTGACGCGCATACGGACACTTGGGCCGATGATGATATGGCGCGGGTGGATCATGGGACGATGTTTTATAAGGCGGTGAAATCGGGCGTGGTTGATCCGGCAAGCTCGGTTCAGATTGGCATTCGGACAACAAATGAAGACACGCTTGGCGTGAACGTCATCGACGCGCCCGAAGTTCACCGAATTGGCCCCGAGGCGGTTGCAGCGCGGGCGCGCGAGATTGTCGGAGATCGTCCGGTCTATCTAAGCTTTGATATTGATGGGCTCGATCCCGCCTTTGCACCCGGCACAGGCACGCCGGTTTGGGGTGGGCTGAGCTCGGCCCAGGCGGCGACGCTGTTGCGCAATCTGGCGGGGATCAATATCCAAGGCGGCGATGTGGTCGAGGTCTCGCCTCCCTTTGATACGACCGGCGCGACCGCGATTGCCGGGGCGCATGTCGCGGTCGAGATTTGCCAACTCTTAGGAGCAAGAATGCGCGCATGAGCACCAAGAACCAACCTCTTAGCGGCAACGCGCTCGCGCGGTTTTCAGGGCCGAATACCTTTATGCGATTGCCCGCTGCTTCGGCGCTCACCCAGCTTGATGTCGCTTTTCTCGGCGTGCCGATGGACATTGGCACCTCTTGGCGGTCGGGCACGCGGATGGGCCCGCGCGAGCTGCGCACGCAAAGCGCTATGATCCGCCCCTATAACATTCAAACCGGCGCTGCGCCCTTTGACAGCTTGCAATGCGCGGATGTGGGTGACTTAGCGATCAATACCTTCTCTCTCAGTGATAGTTTGCGCGTGATTCAAGAGAGTTACGAGATGATCTTAACGCATCACGTGATTCCCATGGCAATGGGTGGAGATCACTCCCTCACCTTGCCAATCCTGCGCGCGATGGCCAAACGCCATGGTCCGGTTGCGCTGGTCCATGTTGATGCCCATGCGGATGTGAATGACGAAATGTTTGGCGAGCGTGAAACCCACGGCACCGTCTTTCGCCGCGCTTATGAGGAGAACTTGATCGCGCCCGATAAGACCTACCAGATTGGCTTGCGCGGGACAGGCTATACCGCCGAAGACTTTACCGAGGCGCAGGGCTGGGGCTTTTTGCAATTCCCGGCGCATGAGCTTTGGGGGCGAGATTTGTCTGAGATTGGCGCGAAAATCCGGGCCGAGATTGGTGATATGCCGACCTATATCAGCTATGACATTGACAGTCTTGACCCGGCCTATGCGCCTGGAACTGGCACGCCGGAGATTGCGGGCTTGACCACGCCGCAGGCCCTGCAACTGATCCGCGCGCTCAAGGGGTTGAACATTGTCGGCTGTGACTTGGTCGAGGTTTCGCCGCCCTATGACACGTCTGGAAATACAGCGCTGACGGGTGCAAATATCCTCTACGAACTGCTTTGCATTTTGCCGGGGGTCAGCTATCGCTAGGCGGCGCAAGTCGCCCTATATAAAGCCAAACGCACCGCCGTTTTGGAGGAGATATAATGAAGATGTTCCTATGGATCGTTGTTTGCGTGATCACTGTGTTGATTGTCGGGCTCGCCTATATTCGTTTTGCACCGTCTGATGCGGCGCAGTGGCATGTGCCGATCACCGCGGATGCGGACAAAACGATGGAGGGAGGCGCAATTCGCGTGCTTGACGCCACCGAAGATAGCCTAGCGCAGGCGGATGCAGCGATGCGCGCGCTGCCGCGGACCGAGCATCTTGCGGGCTCTGTCGAAGAGGGGCGGATTACCTATGTGACCCGCTCATTCTGGATGAATTTCCCCGATTACACGACGGTTGAGGTCTCGGATGGCAAGCTTCGGATGTTGGCGCGGCTCCGCTTTGGCCGCTCTGACTTTGGCGTCAATGCGCGGCGGCTAGATGGTCTGGTGTCCAGTCTGCAGGCTGGTGGTTAAACAAGACGGCCCAACCTCGCGCCACATTGGAACGTTCAGTGACATCTGGCACTGCGCCATAAAGAGACGGCCATCGACCTGCATACAAATCGTCTGACCCAGCTCAATCCGTGATCCTGTCCGGTCGGTGCAATAGCAATCAATGGTTTTGCCACCCGGACCTGACACATCCGCAGCCGCAGGCAGGGCAAGGAGAACTAGAAAAATCGCGAATCTCATGGCCTCTTCCTATTGTTTTGCTGTGCCATTGACGGGTTAAGCCTACCTCAAAACCGGACGGATTGCACTGAAAATGTGCAAGGTGGCCTTACATGCGACTGTGAGCGTTGACATTTACTTTGGCGGCAGGGCCTTGACCAACTTCCTTTGATACCGCATCTGACCCCAATGATCCCCGACGCGCGCCTTTCCCAACTTACCGAACGGTTCGAATATCTCGAAGCTGCAATGGCAGCGGGGACGGGGGATATTGCCGAGCTTGCCAAGGAATATTCTGATCTCAAACCGGTAGTGGACCAGATCGCCGCCTATCGCCGTTTGCAAGAGGATCTAGAAGAAGCGCGGGCGATGCTGGAAGACCCGGAAATGGCCGAGCTTGCGCGCGAGGAATGCCCTCGGCTTGAGGCAGCGCTGCCCGAGGCCGAACATGCACTGCAAATCGCGCTTTTGCCCAAGGATGCGGCGGATGCGCGCTCAGCCATGCTTGAAATTCGCCCAGGGACCGGGGGGGATGAGGCAGCGCTCTTTGCGGCGGACCTGCTGCGTATGTATCAACGCTATGCCGAGGCGCAGGGCTGGAAAGTCGATATTGTCGAAGAGGCGGCGACCGAGCTGGGCGGGATCAAAGAGGTTGTCGTCCATGTGACCGGCATGCGCGTGTTTGAGCGGCTCAAATACGAATCCGGGGTGCACCGGGTGCAGCGCGTGCCAACTACCGAAAGCGGGGGGCGGATTCACACCTCTGCCGCGACCGTCGCGGTTCTGCCCGAGGCGGAGGAGGTCGATATCGCCATTGCTGACGCGGATATTCGCATTGATACGATGCGCAGCTCGGGCGCGGGCGGGCAGCATGTGAACACGACCGATAGCGCGGTGCGCATCACCCATTTGCCGACGGGTATCGTGGTGACCAGTTCCGAAAAGTCTCAGCACCGCAACCGGGAAAAGGCGATGCAGGTCTTGCGCGCCCGGCTCTACGATCTTGAACGCAGCCGCCTGGCAGCCGAGCGCTCTGCGGATCGCTCCGCGCAGGTTGGTTCGGGCGACCGG
>CAYWNJ010000159.1:0-529 GCA_964459535.1 uncultured Rhodobacterales bacterium | reverse complement strand
ATTCGCACCTATAATTTCCCGCAAGGGCGTATGACCGATCACCGCATTGGCCTGACGCTCTACCGGCTTGAGGCGATCATGCAGGGCGATTTGAATGAGATTGTAGACGCTCTGACCGCGGATGATCAGGCCCGCCGCATGGCAGAGATGGGCCAGTGACCACCGCTGCCGAGGCGATGGTCTCTGCAACGGCCAAGCTGCGCGCGGCGGGCGTACCCGATCCGGCCCGCGATGCGCGGCTGTTACTCGCCCATGCCGCGCAGGTGGACGCCGCGCGCATTACGCTGATTGCACCGGATGAGGTCCAGTCCAACACTTTAGCGCGCTATGAGCGTCTGATTGCGCTGCGTGCTGTTCGTGTTCCAGTTAGTCACCTTATAGGCTCGCGCGCCTTTTACGGGCGGCGTTTTGGGGTGAGCCGCCATGTGCTTGACCCGCGCCCCGAGACGGAGATCTTGGTTGAGGCCGCCTTGGTCGAGCCCTTTGCAAGTGTGCTGGACATTGGAACGGGCTCTGGCTGCATCCTTGT
>CAYWNJ010000158.1:0-5799 GCA_964459535.1 uncultured Rhodobacterales bacterium | reverse complement strand
GGCTTGATCATTGCGATGATAAGTTTCAACACTGTCCCCTTCTATTTTCGTCAGCAGGAGGCCCTGCTTATGATCGTGCAAACAAACGGAAGGGCGCAGGATGGAAAAGTCTGCAGAGATAGAATGCCGATGCTATGCGTAGGAATTGCTTTAAATTTAGGCGAAATTTATATATTGCACAAAAAAACAGCAGACTAGAGATGGGTTCCTGTCTTCTTTTGCGTGCGCACCTGCATGTGGCGCGTTAAAAGCGGTGCAAAGACAAGGGCAAGAGAAAGCCTGATGAGCAGAACACCTCGAAGACAACCGCTTGTAGCGGATCGGCGTTATCCGAAGGCTGCGAAACGTGGGCCAAAGCGCCGATCCAGCACATATACCCGCCGCAAGAGGCCGGGGATCTTGGCGCGCATTCTGCGCTGGTTCATGCGGCTGGTTTGGCTGTTTTTCTCGCGCTTAGCATTTCTGGGCTTCGCGGCTCTTTGTCTTGCGGTTGGATATATCTACACCACGCTGCCGCCGCTGTCTGCGCTGTTAGATGGGCGCGCGCGCGGGTCGGTGACAATGCTTGATCGCAATGGCGACGTTTTCGCCTGGCGCGGCGATCAATTCGGCGGGGCGATTACGGTCGCAAGCGTTGCTCCAGCGCTGAAGAACGCCATCGTCGCGACCGAGGACAAGCGGTTTTATCGGCATCTCGGCCTAAGCCCGCGCGGGATCGCAAGCGCGGTGCGCATCAATATGCGGGAAGGGCGCGGCCCGCTTCAGGGTCATGGCGGCTCGACGATTACGCAGCAAACGGCCAAGCTGCTCTGTCTAGGCGTCGCCTATGATCCGACGGCGTGGACCTCTGAGGCAGCCTATATCGCGGATTGCCGTCGTGGCTCGCTCCAGCGCAAGGCGCGTGAGGCGCTTTATGCCTTGGCGATGGAGCTCAAATATTCCAAGGACGAGATCCTCTCGATCTACATGAATCGCGCTTATATGGGCGGCGGCGCTTATGGGGCGGAGGCGGCGGCTCAGCGCTTTTTTGGCAAGCCCGCATCGGCTGTGACGGTTGCCGAAAGTGCGATGCTTGCGGGGCTGTTGACGGCGCCGTCGTCGCTTGCGCCCACGGCGAACTTGCAGCGTAGCCAGGATCGCGCTGCGACAGTGCTGCGGCTTATGGGCGAGCAAGGCTATATCTCTAAACGGGATGTAGCGTATTACCAGCAGAACCCGGCCACGCTAAGCGACGCGGCGAAAGAGCAGGCGGGCGGGTATTTTGCAGATTGGGTTATGCAGTCGGGTCCAGAATATTTTACCCGCAACACGACTGAAGATGTCATTATCTCGACCACGCTTGATCAGCGCGTTCAGAAGGCGGCGGAAGAGGCGCTTGAATTTATCTTTGAAAACAAGGTGCGTGAGGGGTCCAAGGCACAAGCTTCGATTGTGGTGATGAGCGCCGATGGTGCGGTGCGCGCGATGGTCGGAGGGCGCCAAACGCGGGCGGCGGGGCTGTTCAACCGCGCGACCCAAGCCAGGCGGCAGGCGGGATCGGCGTTTAAGCCCTTTGTCTATGCGGCAGCTTTGGACCTGGGCTATTCCCCTTTTGATCGGGTGATGGATGAACCGCTGACCATAGATATCCCAGGTTCGGGCCCTTGGACGCCAAAGAACTATACCAACTCTTTCCAGGGTGAGGTCACGCTGAACAAGGCGCTGACCGAGTCGTTGAACATACCTGCGATCAAGGTCGCGCAAAGTGTGGGGCTCGATCTCGTGCGTCGCGTAGCCTCAGAATTCGGGATCGAGAGCGACCTTGCCGCCGGTCCAGCCTTGGCGCTGGGTGCATCCGAAAGTACATTGCTCGAGATGACCGGGGCCTATGCAGGGATTTTGAACGGAGGGTCCTCAGTCTCTCCTTACGGGCTGACCGAGTTGCGGCTGGCCGGGGATCAAGAGCCTCTCATGGGCACTGGCGGCGGTATTGGAGAGCGCGTTATTCAAGAAGACGCTGCGGGCCAGTTGATTTGGATGATGGCACAGGTGGTTCAATCGGGCACAGGCCAGCGCGCTCAGATTGGAGAATGGCAGGTCGCGGGCAAAACCGGCACCACACAAGCCGCGCGCGATGCTTGGTTCATCGGCTTTACCTCTGAATTTGTGGCCGGTGTGTGGATGGGGTATGACGATAACACTCCGCTTTCCGGCGTCACGGGCGGCGGCTTGCCCGCTGAGATTTGGCACGAAACCATGCGGCGCGCCCATGAGGGTCTCACGCCGACGCCGCTTCCTGCCCTCTCGCCCAGCGGTGCGGGTCTTTTAACGGAGGATCAATTTTCAACTGCGCGTCCTGAAAGCCTGATCGAAGGCCTACTGAGAGAGATTTTGGGCGGCGGTTCGGATAGCGGCGCTGGTGGCGCTCGAAATCGCAACGCAGAAGAGCGTTAGAGCGCATCGCCGCTGATCAGTCACGTGCCTGGCCACCCGTTTTGCCGAGGGCAAACCTACGGTTGGTAGGCGAACTCGTTCTGCGCCCACCCGGACGGTCGCTTAGCACTGAGCCAAAACGGGTGTCACTGAACTCAATATGCGCTAACCGAGGCGAGAGAGATCCTTGGTCATCGCATCTATATCACCACGATTTCGGTCGAGCAGCGCGCCAATTTCAGTGCGTTCTGTAAGCAAAAGGTTCACGCCCTCAATGAACATATTAAAGAATAGATCCTTACCCGACTTGCCGGAAACCAGGAACGTAACCTCAAATGGTGCCTCGCCGCGCAAAAACGCGGTCGTTTTGATCTCGTACCCGGCGCGAATGGCGCGGGCGGATTTGACCTCGATCTTGCCGCCGATGAACTCGCGAAACCGTTTGCCATATTTGCGGGCAATGTAGCCAGAGAACGCGGTTTCAAACCGGCGCTTTTGCGCAGGAGAGGCGCGGCGACCATCAACGCCGAGCGCATATTGCGCCATGATTTTCACGTCAGCATAACGCCCAAAGATCCGCTCAAAATCACGGATCATGCCCGCCTCGGATTTGCCCGACGCGATCACCCGGTTGATCTCGGCCACCAGCTTGTCCACAAGACCGCGTGCGCCCTCTTCGCTCAGCGCAAGCGCGGGTCCAGCAATTGCCAGGCTGCTAAAAGTGGCTAGAAAGGTCCGGCGGGTCAAATTACTGAGCATAGGGGTCCTCATAAGGATCAAATGTATCGTCCGATAGGGTTTCACCTAGTTCAAAGCGGCGATTTTGCGAATAAATCAAGCGCGACTGCGCATAGCTATCGGCGCTCTCATAAAGAATTGAATCGATGGTTTCGGTATACCGTCCTCGGTCAGAGAGCCGCGCGGCCACAGACGCAGCTGTGCCATAGTAGCGCTCGGGCTCTGGCGCGTCGTAGGTCAACGGGTTTGTAAACAGATCTACGACCCGTCCAACCGTATCTCGGGTGCTCGCTGGGCCTAGCACCGGAAGTTCGAGATGGGGGCCTTCTCCGATGCCCCAGACATAAAGCGTTTCGCCAAAATCCGTATCATGTTCGGGCAGGCCAAGGGCGCCTGCGGTGTCAAGCAGACCACCGAACCCAAGCACGGTGTTGGTCAAGAAGGTCAGAGTGGATTGACCCGCACCGGGCAAATCACCTTGTAGCAACGCGTTTACGACAACACTCGGCTGGCCCAGGTTCTGCGCAAAATTGCCGATACCATCTTCGATCTCATCCGGCAGGATCGTCGAATACCCACGCGCGGTTGGCCGCACCACCGCCCTGTCCAAAGCGCGATTGAACGCATGAACCCGTCTATTTTGTGCCTCAAATGGATCGTATACCCCGCCCGTCTCCAGCGCAGCCGGATCGGGCGCGCTGCAAGCGCCCATCAAAGTCAGAGAGAGGGCAACGCACATACCATAGAGGGGTTTGTTAAATCGCATCGCGATCTCCAATCAGCACTTCAGAGTCAAAATAGCGTCCTTTAGCGCCTATCCTAGATATCTAGTAATAGAAATAGGTTGTTGTGGCACTTCAGCGACAGGACAGATAGATAAAGCAATATTGTGGCCCAATTTCTTTGGTCATGCAAATCGGAACAGGATTGATGCAGGACAGATTTACTAAAATGGGACGCGCCGAGCTACGTGCCGCCCGCGCAGAGAGTCGTGCCCTCTATTGGTTCGTTGGCATTTTTAGCCTTTTTGCGAATCTGCTGATGCTAACCGGACCGCTCTATATGTTGCAGGTCTACGATCGCGTGCTCGGGAGCCGGTCCGAGGAGACGTTGATCGCGCTGTCGTTTTTGGTCCTCTTTCTTTATTCGATAATGGGCATTCTCGACTACACAAGGGGCCGAATCATGGCCCGTGTGGGCGCGCGATTCCAAGCTCGGCTTGATCGGCGGGTCTTTGACGCAGTTGTGCGCAAATCGGCGGTCGCGCCAGATCTGCAAACCCAGTCCGGCTTAGCAGATCTTGAAGCGATCCAGCGACTGATGACCTCTCCGGTCTTGATGGCCTTCTTTGACCTGCCTTGGACGCCGATTTTTATGGCGGGGATCTTTCTGTTTAACCCGGCGCTTGGCTGGTTGGCGATGGCTGGAATGGCCGTGCTGATCTCTATCACGCTGGCCAATCAGGTTCTGAGCAAACGCCCACAACTGGACGCTGGCATAGCCGGGCAACACGCAACCGCGATGTCGGATCAGATCAGAACCGAGGCGGAAATGATCCAAGCGATGGGGATGCGAGATGCCGCGTTTAACCGCTGGCAAACGGCGCGCGGGCGTGCGCTTCAGGATCAGATCAAGGCAACCGATATCGGCGGGGGGTTCACCTCCCTGACCAAATCCATTCGCTTGTTTTTGCAAAGTGCAATGCTGGGCCTCGGCGCGTATCTTGTGCTGCAGAATGAGCTGACACCGGGTGCGATGATTGCTGGCACGATTTTGCTAGGACGCGCGCTTGCGCCGGTTGAGCTGCTGCTTACGCAATGGCCCGTTGTTCAGCGCGGCGCGGATGGATGGGGGAAACTCTCGCAACTGCTTGGTGCTGTTCCGCCGGAAGAAGAGAAAACCGCGCTGCCAAAGCCCAAAGCGATGCTTGCCGCCAAAGCCCTGACGGTTGTGCCGCCGGGCGAAAAGCAGGCTTCGCTGCGCGGTTTGAATTTTGAGTTGCGCCCTGGTCAGGCGCTGGGAGTTATCGGACCGTCCGGGTCGGGAAAATCAACGCTCGCACGCTGTGTGACAGGTGTTTGGCGGCCTGCTGGTGGATCGCTTCGCTTAGAAGGGGCCGCGCTGGACCAATATGGGGCCGAGGTTTTAGGCCAGCATATCGGATACTTGCCGCAGCGGGTGCAGTTATTTGATGGCACGATTGCTGAGAATATCGCGCGCTTGTCTGCTGCGCCCGATGACGCTGCGGTTGTCGCTGCGGCGAAAAAGGCAGACGCACATCAGATGATTTTAGAGCTGCCCGATGGATATGATACCCGCATTCAGACCGGACAGCACCGCCTGTCCGGGGGGCAAGTACAGCGGATTGGACTTGCGCGTGCGCTCTACAATGATCCGATCATCGTTGTCCTGGATGAGCCAAACTCAAATCTCGACAATGATGGCAGTGAAGCGCTCAATCGAGCGGTACGAGCGATGAAGGCAGAGGGGCGCTCGGTGATGATCATGGCGCATCGGCCCAGCGCCATTGAGGAATGCGAGGTGCTGTTGGTTTTGGACAAAGGGATGCGCGCCGCCTTCGGACCGAAGGAGGAGGTGTTGCGCTCAATGGTAAAAAACCATGAGCAGATCGCGCAGGCGCCCAAAGGG
>CAYWNJ010000157.1:0-5817 GCA_964459535.1 uncultured Rhodobacterales bacterium | reverse complement strand
TTCACAATCTTGGTTTCCGGTGCATCAATCATCATTGAATTCTTGGCCTCGTATCACGCCCTGTTGTTATGCGTGGGCGCGGCTGTGCTTGCAAGCCTCTGATCCAATAGATTTTAGGTTTGTCTAGAGCATGTTTCCGATTGAACAAAACACGCTCTAGGGTCGGTTGGAGACGTCGGCTATTTTCGCAGTTCGGATCAGTTTGTCCCCGAAGGGGATTTGTCAGCACTCTTCTAAATACATCACCCTCTGGCGTTCGAATGTGCAGCTATCATTTCGTAGAATCGCCTATTTGTTCTCCATTAAGTCCAACGGGAACGCTCGTGACCGATCATTCACGGCCACTTGGTCGGAGCTTAAATTTTGAACAGTTGCTAGGTCACCTCCGCCCCTTTTAATGCACGTCAGAACGGAAAATGTTGCAATGCACTTGAAAGGCTCGCCTGGCGAGTAAATTGGGATTGTTATCCGCCGAATTTCTTGTGTTTGAAACCGTCTAAAACTGCGCGGGTGGCTGCAACGACTGGGTCGTGGGTTTCTTTTAAGATTGCGACGCGGTCAAAGCGCGCCTGATCGCGGTTCACGGCCTCGCGCATTGCGGCACCGAAGGCCATGCGCAGCTCGGTTCCTATATTGAATTTGCAAATCGCTGTCTCGCGCGCCAGGTACGTGCGCTGTTCTGCGGGCACACCCGAGCCTCCATGAATCACCAAGGGAAGGTCCGTCGCAGCCTCAATCGCGGCAATCAGCGCTTCGTTCAGCCCACCTTCCTGGGTCTGTTGCAAATGTACGTTGCCCACAGAGATGGCCATAGCATCCACGCCGCTGTCCCGCGCAAAGATTGCGGCTTCTTTGGGGTCTGTTCCGTCCGACCTTTCGCCACCTGAATAGCCGACAAACCCGATTTCGCCCTCGCAGGAGATCCCTGCGGAATGGGCCAATTCGGCGATGCGCGCGGTTTCATCAATGTTTTGCGCCAGCGGCTTGCGAGAACCATCATACATCAGAGACGTGAAACCGCTGTCGAGCGCTTCTTGGCATTCCTCGAACGTATAGCCATGGTCAAGATGCGCCACGACGGGCACAGACGCCTGTTCCGCCAAATGCCGGAACATCTTGCCCAAGATTGGCAACGGCGTGTGCTGCCGGCAGGACGGTCCCGCTTGAAGGATCACTGGAACCTCTTCGGCTTCGGCCGCGGCCACATAGGCGCGCATATCCTCCCAGCCGAGTGTGACGAGCCCGCCAACCGCATAGCCCTTTTCAAGCGCTGGTTTCAGCACATCCGATAGCGTGGCAAGTGTCATTTGAACTTTGCGATCATGTCCTTGATGCCTGGGATCGTTTCAATCTGGTAGGCATGGGTCGGCTGGAAGTATTGGACGAGGCTGCGTTGGGTCAGGCCACCAAGGATCGTGAAGTAATACATCTCATACCCCGGCAACACCGCGCAGGGGTGGTAGCCCGTGTCGATGCAGATCGTGGACCCATCGACAATGTGATAGGCGTCACCCGGCTGGCCGTCTTCGCGCTGCAACATCTGCAGCCCCGAGCCCCAATGCGGTTTGAACCGGAAATTATAAGTCTCATCATGGCGCGACTCGTCCGGCAGACGGTTGGTGTCGTGCTTGTGCGACGGAAAGCCTGACCAACCGCCTTGCCCCACGGTGAACAGCTCGCTCACCAAAAGGCGGCCAACTTTGCCATGCTGCTTTTGGCCGAGGATATGCTTGATCTTGCGGTGTGTCTTGGTGTCGTCGGACCCATATTGAACCAGGTCGGGCGCGCGCACGTCAAAGGGCTCAAGCACCTTGTCGTATTTTGCGCCAGCAATGAAGGTTTCGGTTTCATCCGAGACGCAAACCAATGTGACTTTGGCGCCTACGGGCGCGTACACGCCTTCGGGCTCACCATCCCATACGTCTTCGCCGCGATTGCCGAGCTTGGCAAAGCCGACGCCATCGACATCAACATCGACACTGCCGGTGGCTGGGACGATGCAGGTCTCGTAGCCTGGCACTTGGTATTCAAAGGCCTCGCCACGTTTCAGTTTGACGATATTGAAATAATTCAGCGGCACCGTTGCATTGTCTGCATCCACGATGGGCCGGTTTTGATTGTCAAAGGGGGCGATATGCATAGTTGTCCTTTCAGGCCTCGGTTGGGCCGGGGTGATCGGCAAGGAAAGTGTCAAGCTGCGCCGTCGTCGGCATCGCTGGAGCGCATCCGGGCTGGTTAACCACGATGGAGGCACAGGCCGAGCCGCGCAGCACAGCGTCTTTTAAGGCATATCCGTCCGCGATTGAGGACAATAGACCAGCCATGAAGCTGTCGCCTGCGCCATTTGGTTTTACTGCGGTGACGGGGAAGATACCGGTTCGAAACTCCTGACCATCGGCAAAGGTTATGGCACCGGCCTCCCCCATCTTATAGATGACCATCCGGCCTTGGGCGGCGAGGTCACGGGCCTTGTCCAGCCCCTTGTCAAAGCCGCCAGCCATAAAACCAAATTCTTCATCATTCCCGACGATCAAGTCACTTTCAGCGCCCGCGCGGGAGAGAACTTTGGCGGCAATCTCGGCGGAGGGCCAGCTATACGGGCGATAGTCAATGTCGAAGATCACCGGCAGCCCTGCATTTCTGGCGTTCTCAAAAGCGCGGAACGTGGCGCTGCGCGAAGGTTCAGCGGCGAATACAGTGCCTGCCGTGATAAGTGCCGAGAAACGGGAGTAATCGACCCGGTCCATATCTTCTTCGGTGACCTGAAAGTCGACGGCGCCGTTGCGGTAGATAACGTTTTGAAAGTCTTCAATACAACTTTCGTAAACGGCCAGAGACAGCCGATATTCTCCACCCAAAACGCGGCAATAGGATGTGTCCACGCCATAATGGCGCAACCGGTTGAGCGCAAAGCGCCCCACCGCGTCATCAGACACTGACGTGATGAGCGCCGCCTGGCTGCCCAGTTTCACGAGCCCGGCACAGATATTGGCGGATGACCCGCCAAGATCCGCGCGGAACGTGTCTGCGGCCTCGCTTTTTGTTCCCACCGGGTCAGCAAAAAGGTCCATGCCAGCCCGCCCGAAGACGGCAAAGCGGTTGCCTTTGATCCCGTTCAGCAGCGCTGACATCAGACGCCTTTCCGTTGCTTGTCACGCCCGCTTTCCCAATCCAGATGCGCCGCGCGTATCTTGTCACTTTCCGTGACATGCGGGGTTCCAACCTCCCACCAGGCGTGGCCGCCTTCGGTCCAGCCCTCATAGGGGTCAACCTTCATCACGATGACATAGGTCTTGTCGCTGGCCTTTGCGCGCTTGAACGCCTCGGCTAGCTCTTGGGGATTAGCCACCGTTTCCGCCGCGGCACCCATAGACGCGGCGTGGGCTTCGAAATCTACGCCAAATGCTTCTGGCACCGTGGGTGCATCTGCGATCAGGTTGTTGAAGCTTTCGTTGCCGGTGTTGTTCTGCAGCTTGTTGATGACCGCAAACCCACCATTATCAAGCACCAGCAGGATCATCTTTTTCCGGGTCAGGACCGAGGAATAGATGTCCGAGTTGAGCATTAGGTAAGACCCGTCGCCGCAAAACGATATCGTGTCCTTGTCCGGCTCCCGCTCGGACTGGGCAATCCGTGCGCCCCAGGCACCTGCGATTTCATAGCCCATGCAGGAAAACCCAAACTCTACATCGACCGTGCCGATGTCCAGCGTGCGCCAATTTGCTGTGACCTCCGCGGGCAAGCCCCCGGCAGCAGCGACAACACGGTCGCGGGGATCGCACAGATCGTTCACTACGCCAATGGCCTGGGCGTAGGAATTTGGCCGATTGTTGCCGTAAGATACGTTTTCGGTCACGTAAGCATCCCATTTCGCGCGCGCTTCGCGGGCAAAACGCGTCCATGTTTCCGGCGCCTTGTAGCCGCTCATAGCAGATCCAAGCGCTTGCAGGGAAAGCTTGGCATCACCGACAACGGGCAGAGACATATGCTTGCCCGCGTCGTGGCGCGCGGCGTTGATCGAGATAAAGCGTGCCTCTTTGTCAAAGGCCGTCCAACTGCCGGTCGTGAAGTCTTGCAGCCGCGTGCCTACGGCCAAGATTACGTCTGCCTGCTCGGCAATCGCGTTCGCACTGTCCGATCCGGTGACCCCGATGGGGCCAATATTCAGCTCATGGGTCGCCACCAAATTGGCACGGCCTGCGATGGTTTCAACCACCGGGATTTGATGCGCCTCGGCAAAGCGCGTTAGGTCATCCACCGCGCGTGAATACTGCACTCCGCCGCCTGCGATGATCATCGGGCGCTTGGCAGAGGTGAGCGCAGCCGCCGCGTCTGCAATCTCGTCTGCATCCGGGGTTTGACGGCGGATACGATGCAGCTTCTTCTCAAAGAAGACCTCAGGGTAATCGTAGGTCCAGCCCTGCACATCCTGCGGCAATCCTAGAAAGGCCGGGCCGCACTCGCCTGGGTCCAGCATGGTGGCAATCGCTGCGGGCAGAGACTGGATGATCTGCGCAGGATGCGTAATTCGATCCCAATAGCGGGTGAGCGGTTTGAACGCGTCATTGGCGCCAAAAGTCGGATCGTTGAAGTTTTCCATCTGCTGCAACACAGGATCCGGCAGACGGGTCAAAAAGGTGTCGCCGCACAGCATTAACATCGGCAGGCGGTTGGCATGGGCCAAAGCCGACGCTGTGACCAGGTTCAGCGTACCAGGCCCGGCGCTTGCCGTGCAGAACATAAAGCGTTGGCGCAGCCATTGCTTGGCATAACCCGCCGCCGCAAACCCCATGCTCTGCTCATTCTGTTCGCGATAGAGCGGCAATTCTTCGCGATGGTCATAGAGCGCCTCGCCAAGGCAGGTCACATTGCCATGGCCAAAAATACCAAAGCCGCCGCCGCAGAGGCGCAGCTCCGCGCCGTCCACGACAATATATTGGCTGGCTAGCCAACGAATGATGGCCTGCGCCGTCGTAAGGGTCACCGTTTTCTCCGCCACTTGATCGCCCCCCGATATGCATGGATATTGATTGCCGCTTGCGCGAAACCCTAACCCAAGTTACAGGTTTTGCAATCGGTTGCAAATACAATCGGCGCCCGTTCGGAGAGCATGCATGGACAGCATTGGCATTGGCATCATCGGAGGCGGGTATATGGGCAAGGCCCATGCGGTGGCGATGTCCGCTGTTGGCGCAGTCTTCAATACGAAATTGCGCCCAAGGCTGGAAATGGTAGCCGCCGCCTCCCCTCAAAGCGCCGCCCGCTACCGTCAGCAATTTGGCTTTGCGCGCGCTGCGCGTGATTGGCGCGAATTGGTCTCTGACGCGAATATAGAGGCTATTATCATCGCGTCACCGCAGGAGACGCACCGCGAAATTGCCGAGGCGGCATTGGCTTTGAACAAACCTGTCCTGTGCGAAAAACCCCTGGCAGAAACGCTCGAAGACGCGCGCGCGATGGTCGAAGCGGCAGAGGCTTCAGGTGCCGTTAACATGGTGGGGTTCAACTATATTCGTACGCCAGCCAGCCAGTTTGTCCGAAAGCTATTAGCCGAAGGGGGCATCGGTGATGTCACCTGGTTTCGTGGCGAGCATACCGAGGATTTCCTGGCTGATCCGGCGGCAGCCTATAACTGGCGCTGCGACGGGATGGCGAATGGAAACATAGGGGATCTCGCGCCGCACCCCATCAATGCCGCCTTGGCTCTGATGGGACCAATTGCCGAAGTTATGGCCGAGATCGAGACGGTACACAGCACCCGCCCGGGGGGCACGGTGAGCAATGATGACCACGCTCAGATCATGTGCCGCTTTGCGT
>CAYWNJ010000156.1:0-5820 GCA_964459535.1 uncultured Rhodobacterales bacterium | reverse complement strand
AACCGCGCAACAGGCACAAAGAGCCCAACCGCTATCACACCGCCTGGAACGGCATATCCCAACCGGCCGACAAAAAGAGTCGCTAAAGCCATCTTGCCGGATAAGACCCTGTTGAACGTCCCAAGCAGGATGGCCGCCCCGACCGTAACCAACGCGGCAAGGCCAGCTAGGGTCAGGGAGTTCTGGATAAAGCGCAAATAGCGCGGGCTAAAGATATCCTGTTCGGCGCGCAGTCCCATCAGGATCAGCGTAACAGTTGGAACGATAACGCCGAGCAAAACAGGCAGGCTACAGATCACCTGCGCCGCCAAGGCGCGCCCTCCAGCCAGATCAAGCCGCGTGAAAATCTCTTGGCGCCCCTTCGCTGCGAATGTCGCTTTGCCGCGGTTCATGTATTCCAGCGCGGCCACCAACAGAGCAAAGGTTAGAAGCCCAAGCGCCAGTTGTGCGGCCGCCGCCCGATCCCCCAGCCCAAACCAGCTGGTATAGATACCTGTTGCAAAGGTCTGCACACTGAAATGGGCCACGGTCCCGAAATCGGCAATCGTTTCCATCACAACCAGCAGAGCGCCTGCGGCGATGGCAGGCCGGGCGATAGGCAAGGACACTGTCAGGAATGCCTTGAAGGGCGAGGCACCCAGCGAGCGCGCCGCGTAAAACGGTGTCGCGGCCTGCATCTGAAACGCGCTGCGGGCCAAAAGATAGACATAGGGGTAAAGCACAAGGGTGAGCATCAGCGCGGCGCCGCCCAGTGATCGAATTTCTGGAAACCAGTAATCGCGCGGGCCCCAGCCCATCACATTGCGTAGCGTGGTCTGCACAATGCCGGGATGATCCAACACATTGGTATAGGCATAAGCCAGCACATAGGCCGGGAAGGCCAAAGGCACGACCAAAGCAACTTCAAAAAGCCGTCTGCCACGAAAATTAGTGGCGACAACAAGCCAGGCCGTGACGCTCCCAATTAAGATCGCGCCTAGTGTCACAAGCGTCACTAAAATCAAAGTCGTCCAGGTATAGCGCCACAACACCGTACCAGCCAGCCCAGCCACAGTATCAAACGATCCGAAAACCGCCGAGGCGATCACGCCAACAAGCGGCAGCAAGCACATCGCCGCCACCAGCAGTGCCGCAAGTGAGATGAGCTTTCTGTCCATTTCTTACACAGTCCCACGCACCCTGCCCTAGCCGCTTGCCGCGGAAATTTGGGCATTTGTAGCTCTGATTATGCCGCTTGGCTGGGTAATTCCAACGAAATCTGTCGAAATAGCGGCACATTCTCAGGTGCCGGCGACCAGGCGATTCAGTCTTTCAACTCAGAGCTCAAGTATGCGGCGATCCGCAGGTCTGTTCTTTCGAACGCCCATAATGAATTGCATCTAGGGCGTTGTCCGTGATCGCCCCGCCTGATACATCTTTACGACCCGCAGGATGTGACCCAAGAGATCGGTTTTGCGGAATAATGTTCGGCGGTGCGACGGGTCACTCCAATAAAATAAAACGAGGCGCCTTAGATCTGAGAAGCGATAGATCCAAAGGCGCCCCGCTCATATTATTCTGCGGCCTCTGCGGGAGGTTCTGGCGCTACGTCCTCTGCGCTTTCTATCGCGCTTGACGCAACGGAGGCCAAACCGTTCTCCATGCTCAGCCCCAGTTCTTGGCCAAGCTTCTGCAGGGCAGGCATCTGCACAGCCATTCCCATAATCGAGTCAAGTGCCTGGTTGACAACGGGCTTGTGGCCCTGCCCCGCATCGCCCCCGCCGCTCGGACCGCCGCCAAGCCCAGAGACTTGATGGATTTTGATCGAATCGATCTTTTCGGCAGGTTTCACCATTTGAGCGACAATGTCCGGCATCGCCTCAAGCCGTGCGAGCGCCACTTTCATCTCGATAATCGCCGCGCTCAGCGCGTTCTCTGCATCTGCAATCGCCCGGCGTCCTTCGGCCTCGGCCATAAGATCGGTCTTTTTCGCCGCCGCTGTAATCGTGATGGCATCGGCCTCGCCCTGCGCTTCCTCCCGCTTGGCTTCTGCGCGATCTTGCGCGGCGTCTTTTTGCGCTTGCGCTTCCAGACGGACTTTTGTCGCCTCCCGCTCTGCTTCGCGCGCCGCTTCGATCAAGGCAATCTGCTTGGTGCGCTCGGCCTCGGCGACGGATTTGGCGGTCACAACGGCTTCCATTGCCTTTGTCGCCTCTGCCCGCGCGACGTCCGCAGAAGCCCTTGCCCGGCTTTCCTCTTCCGATTTTTGGGCAATGATGATTTGCCGCTCTTGCTCGGCAACCTCAAGATCTCTGTCCTTTGCGATCTCTGCGGCTCGAATGGCCTCTTCGCGCGTGATCCGCGCCTTTTCCGATTGTTGTTCAGCCTGTTGCTGCTGCTGGGCAATCTCTGCCTGCTGCCGAGCGCGCAAGGTCTCAACCTCTTGAATCTGAGCAATTTTCGCTTCTTGCTCGTCCCGCTCAATCGCGAATTTTAGGCGTTCCGCTTCCATCGCCGCGCGGCGCACAGCGACATCCGCATCTGCGTCAATCTGTGCGCGTTCCTTTTTCGACAGGGCAATGACCTCCGCCAGCTTGCGCATACCAACCGCGTTAAAGGCGTTGTTCTCGTCCAGCGCTTCGAAGGGCGTCTGATCCAGCGCGGTCAACGAGACGGATTCAAGCTCGAGCCCGTTCTTAAGAAGATCTTCTGACACGGCATTTTGCACCTCTTGGACGAACTCCGAGCGGTTCTCATGCAGCTCATCCATCGTCATTTGCGCCGCAACAGCGCGCAGACCATCGACAAGCTTACCCTCGATCATCTCGCGCAATTGGTCGACATAGAAGGTCCGGGCGCCCAAGGTCTGGGCGGCGCGGCTGATACCTTCGACGGTGGCGTTTACAGAGACGTAAAACTCAACACCGACATCAACGCGCATCCGGTCTTTCGTGATCAATGCCGCATCGCTTTGACGGCTCACCTCAAGGCGCAAGGTTTTCATCTTTACCGGGCTGACCTCGTGCATGAGCGGCACAACCATGGTCCAGCCATCCATAATCACTTTCTTTCCGCCTGCGCCGGTGCGCACCAGGCTGATTTCTCGAGTCGCGCGCTTGTAGAGCCGTCCAAGGATAAAGCCGATGAAAATCAGCAAGCCAAGAACGGCGATCACAACAATTCCCATAAGTAGTTCGAGCACAATCAATCCTCCGAATTAGTCGGGTTAAGTGGCGTCTGGTCGAGGCCAGACACATCGTCGAGCGCGACAAGGCGATAACCCGTATTCAACGCCTTACGCATGACAAGAACCTTTGTGCCTTGGGCAATCTGCACGTCATCGCGCAGAGGTTCCGCTCGGATATGGTGGGTATTGCCAAAACGGTCCTGCACCCGCACCTCGGCTGGTTTGCCGCGGGCCGCCGTTCCTTGCGAGATAACGCCAATACGGCGCCCCATGTGGTTTGCTGAAACCGCCTCCGTCTGGGTTTTGGGCAGTAGGCGCGCAAAAACGCCTGAGAAAGCCCGTGCGCCCATCAAGGCGGGCGGCAGCGCGATAAGACTGGCAATGCTCGGCGGCAAGGTGAAGCCAAGATAACTCATCATACCGGCCTGCACCGCCATGCCGCTGATGCCAAAGCCCGCGAACGCGACAGCAAGCCAGATCATTACGGGCACACCGCCAAATCCAAGCCAGCCCAGAAAGCCAGAGAGGCCGTACACCGCGCCTTCGGGCCCATCGGCAACGCTCACCTCAGAGTCGATATCTGCGTCTAGGTCGAGATCAAGATCCATGTCCATATCGACATCCAAATCGAGATCAACATCCGCATCGGCATCAGCGGACAGCAGAGACCCGCCCAGCAAAACCGCAACAATCTCAAGCAACAAGAGCCCAAACAATAGGCAAAGCGCTGTCGTGAACGGGAATAGAGAAGGGGTAAAGAGCTCAGATATCATGTCAGCCTAGCTTCGGTATGCTTTGGTATACAATTTAGGGTCTCACGAATATATTACAAGTAGTGAGGGTGCTTCTTGCCTTTTGCAAGGGTAATGCGTTTGTTGCTTTCCTCGGCGCGGGCGGGCGCGTAAGACCTGGCAGGACTGCGGGAAAGGATACGTGCTGATGACACCTCAGCCAGGCATTATGGAGATCGAGCTTTATGTCGGGGGCAAGTCGGCATTGGCGGGGCGCTCGGATGTCTTAAAGCTCAGCGCGAACGAGAACCCCCTTGGGCCGCCACCCGCCGCGATAGAGGCGATCAAAGCGGCCGCGGGCCAAGTCCATCGCTATCCGAATACGGATCATGCGTCGTTGCGCGCCACAATAGCGGAAACCTGGGAGCTTGAACCAGAGCGGATCATCTGCGGTGTGGGTTCTGACGAGGTATTACAATTCGTCAGCCACGCATTCGCGGGACCGGGCGACGAGATTATTCATACCGAGCATGGCTTTGCGATGTATCCAATATTGGCGCATATGGTCGGGGCTCGTCCGGTATGCGTGCCGGAAAACGAGCGCGTGGTGGATATTGACGCGATCTTAGATGCTGTCACGGCACGGACCCGTTTGGTCTTTATCGCCAACCCTGCGAACCCGACGGGTACGATGGTGCCAAGGGACGCTTTAGAGCGCCTTGCGGATGCGCTCCCAGCGCATGTGATCTTGGTGATTGATGGTGCGTATACGGAATATGCTGAGGGGTATGATGGTGGGGCATCGCTCGCGCGTACCCGCGACAACGTCTTAATGACGCGCACTTTTTCCAAGATTTATGGGCTCGGTGGGCTCAGGATTGGGTGGGGATACGGCGCGCGCGCGATGATCGAGGTCTTAACCCGCGTGCGCCAACCCTTTAACCTGTCCGCCTTGCAAATGGCGGCAGCCGAGGCCGCCTTGCGCGACCGCAATTGGATACGCGACTGTGCAGCGCTGAATACAGCGCAAAGGGCACGGTTGACGGGCGCTTTGCGGCAACTCGGCTTTTCTTGCGACGACAGCGCCGCGAATTTCGTCCTGGCCCGTTGCCATAGCTTTGATGAGGCCGATGCCGCCGAACAAGCCTTGCAAGACGCGGGTATTTTGGTACGCCGTCCCACCTCTTATGGATTTCCTGAGGGGCTCCGGATCACGGTCGGCGACGCAGAGCAGACGGGGCGCGTGATCGCGGCATTGACGGCTTGGAGGAACGCGTGAGCACTCAGATTTACAATCGTGTGGCCTTGATTGGGCTTGGCCTCATCGCCTCATCTATGTTTTGGGCGATCAAGCGGGCAGGTCTTGCGGCTGAGGTCACGGGCTATGCGCGCAGTGCCGCAACGCGCGAAACCGCGCGAGAAATTGGGCTCTGCGATCTTGTCTGCGACAGCGCAGCCCAGGCAGTTGAAGGCGCTGATCTTGTCGTGTTGGCGGTTCCCGTCGGCGCGATGGGGGCCGTCGCAGCAGAGATTTCGGGAGCCCTCGCACCAGGTGCAACCGTAACCGATGTCGGGTCGGTCAAACGTGATGTGATCGACGCTGTCAGCCCGCACTTGCCGCCGAACGTCCACTTCATTGCCGCGCACCCGGTTGCTGGAACCGAGCATTCAGGTCCCCGCTCGGGCTTTGCTGAACTCTTTGACAACCGCTGGTGCCTGCTTGTCCCTGCGCCGGGTAGTGATGCGGCTGCAATCGCCAAGCTGCGCGCCTTTTGGGAAGGGATCGGCAGCAATGTCGAAGAGATGGAGGCCGACCACCACGACCTCGTTTTGGCGGTGACCAGTCACGCGCCGCACCTGATCGCCTATACGATGGTAGGGGGTGCGGATGACCTGCGCCGCGTCACCGATAGCGAGGTGATA
>CAYWNJ010000155.1:0-5844 GCA_964459535.1 uncultured Rhodobacterales bacterium | reverse complement strand
AATCTCCGAATAGTCTTTTGAGCGCTGGTCTGTATTTTCAATCATCAACTGCACAGGCGTGCCTGTTGTCTGACCTTCAAACACACCGGACAGGATGCGCACCGTATCAGGCTCACGCCGCTGCGTGGTATATTTGTTCTGCCCCGGTTTGCGCCGGTCCAGCCAGTGCTGTAGGTCCGCCTCGCTGATCGCCACACCTGGCGGCACACCATCGACTGTCGCCCCAAGGGCGGGTCCACGGCTCTCACCCCAAGTTGTCACGCGGAAAATATGTCCAAAGGTGTTCAGGCTCATAGACGCCATCTAGCGGCGTAAATCAGAGGGCTCAAGCCCGTTTTCCGCTTGTCCAGACCCTATCAAGCCTTTACTGATCGTCTCACCTCGGGGTGCCGTTTGGCTGAGATGCATGATGCGAACCCGTAGAACCTGAACCGGTTAACACCGGCGGAGGGAAGGCTCGGCTCGTCCAGATACTTCGCGCGCCTATTCCCGCCGCCTCTGATGGAGAGGATGCGATGAAATACCTTGTCTTTGGTGCAGCCCTGCTGGCGGCGAGTGCCAGCTTTGCGCAAACACCTGTTTTAAAAGTCTATACCTATGACAGTTTCGTCTCGGATTGGGGACCTGGCCCAGCGGTTGAAGCGGCCTTTGAGGAAACCTGCGCCTGTGATCTGCAATTCGTCGCTGCGGGAGATGGCGCGGCGTTGCTCGCGCGTATCCGGCTTGAGGGCGCACGTTCGGATGCGGATATTGTGCTGGGGTTAGATACCAACCTGACCGCTGCGGCGGCTGCAACGGACCTTTTCGCACCGCACAGTCTAGCGGTATCCTATGATCTCCCCGTAGCCTTTGAAGACCCTATCTTTGTCCCGTTCGACTGGGGGTATTTCGCCTTTATGGCCAATGCCGGGGCGGTGCTGCCATCCGATTTCGAGGCGCTCGCGGCGTCCGATATGAAGATCGTGATCCAAGATCCGCGCTCTTCAACGCCAGGTCTGGGCCTGCTGATGTGGGTAAAGGCGGTCTACGGGGACGAGGCCCCGCGCATTTGGCAAGCTCTCGCAGACAACGTGCTGACCGTGACCAAGGGCTGGTCCGAAGCTTATGGTCTATTCCTTGAGGGCGAGGCAGACGCGGTTCTAAGCTACACCACCAGCCAAGCCTATCACGCGATTGCCGAAGGCGACACGAGCAAGGTCTTCATCCCGTTTTCCGAGGGGCATTACCTTCAGATCGAAGTAGCTGGCAAACTCGCCGCTTCTGACCAGCCTGAACTGGCCGATGCCTTTTTGGCGTTCATGGTTTCGGACGCGTTCCAGTCGGTGATCCCAACCACCAACTGGATGTATCCCGCTGTGACCCCAGAGGCTGGGCTGCCGACGGGCTATGATGCACTTGCCCGCCCGAGCAAGGCGCTGATCTTTAGCGCCTCCGAGGCTGCGGCCAAACGCGAAGTGGCCTTGCAGGAATGGCTGAACGCCTTGTCACAATAGGCCGCGTTGGCGGTCCTGCGGCCGCGCTGACGATAGTAGCTCTCGTCGGCGCGGCCTTTGCGGGCGTTCTATGGCGCAGCGGTGGCGCGCTCGCGCTTGAGCCATCGGACCTGGCGGCTCTCCGGTTTACGGTGACCCAAGCCTTCGTCTCGGCGGCGTTGAGTATTGCCCTAGCCATCCCCGTCGCACGGGCGCTTGCGCGGCGGCGTTTTGTTGGGCGCGGGTTGTTGATCACGCTTTTGGGGGCGCCCTTTATCCTGCCGGTGATCGTTGCGGTTCTCGGACTTATCGCCGTTTTTGGCCGGAGCGGCTGGATCAACCTCGCATTGGGTAGTTTGGGCATTGCTCCGATTTCGATCTATGGATTTTGGGGCGTCGTGCTGGCTCATGTGTTCTTTAACTTGCCGCTTGCCACCCGGCTGATCTTGCAAGGATGGCAAAGCCAACCTGCCGAAACCTTTCGCCTCGCGGCGCTCTTAGGCTTGCCGCCTGGCACTATCTTTCGCGCTATCGAATGGCCGATCCTGCGGCAAGTCGGGCCGGGCGCGTTTGCGCTGATCTTTGCGATCTGCCTGACCTCATTTGCCGTTGCGCTCACGCTCGGCGGCGGACCACGGGCAACAACCCTGGAACTCGCGATTTACGAGGCGTTCCGTTTTGATTTCGACCTGGCGCGCGCGGCGGGGCTGTCCTTGGTTCAACTCTTGATTGCAGGTGCGGCAGCAGCGCTGGCGCTTTGCCTCATCCCCAGCATCCCGGTTTTAAGCGAACGCGGACGCCTTCTTGAGCGGCATGATGCACCTGTCGGCCTGCGGTGGTGGGGCGATATGCTCGCTATAACCTTCGCGGCCATGTTTTTGCTTTTGCCCATCGCGGCCCTCGTGGCAAAGGGCGCTGGCGCGCTGCTTGAGCTTCCGCCAAGCGTTTGGAGCGCGGCCTGGACCTCTGTAAGAATCGCACTCTTGAGCACGCTCATCATGCTCAGCCTCGCTGTGCCCTTAGCAGGCTGGATTGCCTCGATAAGATTTGGCGGGATCGAAGCCATCGGCCTTTTGGGCTTGGCCGTCTCTCCGCTGACCATTGGAACGGGGTGGTTCGTCCTGTTGCACGTTGTGACCAACCCAGCGGCGCTGACACTGCCCGTAACCGCGCTGGTCAATGCCCTGATGACCCTACCCTTTGCTTTGCGCGCGCTGGTGCCTGCCCTTAGACAAGGGCATGCTGGACAAGGGCGGCTTGCCGCAGCGCTCGGCCTGCGCGGCTGGCGCTATTGGGTTTTCATCGCCTTGCCTCTCGCCCGCGCACCGCTGGGGTTTGCAGCCGGGCTTTGTGCCGCGCTCTCGGTTGGTGATCTCGGTGTTGTGGCGCTGTTCGCAAGCCCAGAGCAAGCCACCCTGCCCTTACAGATGGCGCGGCTAATGGGGGCCTACCGCATGGAGACCGCCGCAGGGGCCGCCTTGCTCCTGCTTGGGCTGGCCTTTGGCGTATTTTGGATCTGTGATAAATTGGGGCGTGGCCGTGTTACAGCTTAAGGGGTTAGAGCTTCGCCAAGGCAGCTTTGAGCTGGTTGCAAACCTCCGGGTTCGCGCGGGGCGTCGCGTTGCTGTGATTGGCCCTTCGGGAGCTGGGAAATCTACACTGCTGAACGCAATCGCAGGCTTTTTGCCCCATCGCGGGCGGGTCGTCATAGCAGGACAAGACATAACCCAGCACAGGCCAGAGGCGCGCGGCATTGCCATGCTCTTTCAGGACGCCAACCTTTTCCCGCATCTGACACTTTTGCAAAATGTCGGCCTCGGCTTGCGCGCGCGCCTACGTCTGAGACCCGAGGAGAAAGCGCTCTGCACCGATGCGCTCGCACGCGTTGGATTGGCTGGCTATGAAAGGCGCCGCCCCGCCGAACTCTCCGGCGGTCAGCAAAGTCGCGCGGCGCTCGCTCGGGTTTTGGTGCAACGCAACCCCCTCTTGCTGCTGGATGAGCCTTTCGCCGCACTCGGTCCGGCGCTGCGGCGCGAGATGCTTGATCTGGTGGCCGAGCTTTCAGAAGAAACGGGCGCGACCGTCTTACTGGTCACACACAGCCCAGAGGACGTCACACGCTTTGCGCAAGACGCCATTTGGATTGAGAACGGGCGCGCCGCCCCGCCGCAGGATGCAAAACAGCTCATCGCAAACCCGCCAGAAGGGCTTGAGGCCTATTTGGGCCGCACACCAGGATAGTGAGACCGCATTACGCGACCAAAGCTGCCCGAGCTTGCAAGATGCCAAGCGCCGCGTGGGCGGCCTCTTTGCCCTTTTGCACAAAATGGTCTTTGAAGATCCCAATGTGGTGCGGCGTTTCTTGGAAGTGATGCGGGGTGAGCGATCCCGAGAGCACGGGCACGCCGGTTTCAAGCCCCGCTTGCATCAGGCCTTGGACAACAGCGCCCGCCACAAAGTCGTGCCGATAGATACCGCCGTCGACAACCAGCGCGGCGCAGGCGATGGCTTCGTAGCGCCCAGTTTGCGCGAGGTCCTGCGCCATCAGCGGCATTTCAAAAGCGCCGGGAACATGGATTAAATCCACCTGGTCCGGGGGAATAATCTCGCAAAACCCATCCCAGGCGCGATCTACGATCTCTGCATGCCAGCGGGCGGCGATAAAGGCGAAACGGGTCGGTGTCATACTCAATCTCCTTTGGTTTCAGACACGTCACCAGAGGCGATTGCGCATCGCGTGACCACGCGAGAGAGGCGCGCGGCAGCCATGCGTTCTCTTTCATCCGGACTGTAACCGTCGGCGCTGGCCTCTCACCAGCTCTGCTGACACCTTCGCCTTTGGGGGCGAAGGCCGCTCGTGGGCTCCTGCGTAGCGCAGATACCACCGGTGGGGAGTTCCACCCCGCCCTGAGAACACGGACAGCTTGCCAAGCTCCGCGCGCCAAGGCAAGTGTTGCCTCACAAAACGGAGCAACGGCAATGCACCCAAATCCAGCTTTTCGGCAAGAGACAGAGGCGCAACATATTGCATTCGCCCGCGAACGCGGGTTTGGCGTGCTTAGCGTTAATGGCACGGATGCTCCGCTGCTGAGTCACATCCCGTTTTTGCTTAGCGAAGATGGCACGCATGCCGAGCTTCACCTCGTCCGCTCAAACCCCATTGCACGGCTCGAGGATGGCCCCGCAGCGATCGCGGTAAGCGGACCTGACAGCTATGTCTCGCCCGATTGGTACGAAGTGCCGGACCAAGTGCCCACGTGGAACTATGTGGCTGTGCATTTGCGAGGACAGCTCGAACGACGCCCCGAGGCCGAGCTGCGCGGTATGCTTGATGCGCTCTCAGCCCATTTTGAGCGGCGCTTGAGCCCTAAACCTGAGTGGGTGACAACCAAAATGACACCGGAGGCTTTGTCGCGCATGATGCGGCAGATCATCCCCTATCGTCTTCATATCTCGACGAGTGAAGGGACGTGGAAGCTCAATCAAAACAAGCCAGATGCGGTGCGTTTGCGTGCCGCTGATCGAATCGAGGCATGTAAGATCGGTACAGAAGCTCAGATGTTGGCCGCTATGATGCGTGCTGCGAACGAAGGAGAGAACAGATGAAACTATTGATGGCAGGCCCGTCACCTTTTGCCCGCAAGGTACTCGTGGTCTTGGAAGAAACCAATCAAAGCGCCGATGTCGAGCGCGTCACAGTCGTCGCCGCGCCCGGCGGGACAGAGGCCGCGCTGGCCGCGGCGAACCCGGTTGGCAAGATCCCAGCCTTGGTCCGCGCAGATGGCCCGACGCTTTATGACAGCCGGGTGATCTGCCGCTTTCTTGATGCGCGTGCAGGTGCTGGGCTCTATCCGCCCAGCGATCCTTGGGCCACCTTGACGCTTGAGGCGACCGCAGACGGGATGATGGATGCGGCGGTTTCGATGGTCTATGAAAAACGCTTCCGCCCCGCAGAGATCGTCTCGGACCAATGGATCGAGGCGCAATGGGAAAAGGTGGCGCGGACGCTTGAAGCGATAGAGGCCCGCTGGATGGCGCATTTAAACGGACCCATGGATATTGGCCACATCGCCGTTGGCTGCGCTCTGGGCTATCTCGACTTTCGGCACGAGGACCGGGGCTGGCATTCTGGATGTCCAACGCTTGCCGAGTGGTACGAGGGTTTTGCCGCGCGCCCATCAATGCAAAGCACGACCCCTTCGTAGCGCTCCTGCGCTGGAATTTGGTGCGGATATATCTGTACTATAACGTTTTGGTTTGAACCTGAGGCATAATTGGCTTTGAGCGGACTTGCCACAGCGCACAGAGCCGGGCGACAGCCAGCCCGGGGGGCGGTCTGGCTTTCGCCCGGCGACCTGCGGCCTTGACTCCG
>CAYWNJ010000154.1:0-5866 GCA_964459535.1 uncultured Rhodobacterales bacterium | reverse complement strand
GCGCGCCCGTTTCCCGTCTCAGACGCGCCATGTCGTTGACGGATTTGATGGAAACGCAAAGGCGTCTGGCTGTCTCGGCATGCGTCTTTTCCAGTTCTATAAGTCTGACAGCGCGCGCGGAATTCAACAGGATGGGGTCTTCCCATTTCTGACCCCCTATCTCTGCGTTAGAGCGCCCGACCTTAAACCTAAGGCACTCAGCGGCAATTCGGTAGCGCCGCCCCGTGGGGGCGGAACGGCGCGACAGCGCCTGTTGCGCGGGCGATACGTTCAAGGCGATGCGCCTCAGATTTAAGGTTGGGGCTTCAAACGCACGGAATCACAGATCAGGACACTTGGGCATCCTGAATCCAATCAAGATGTACACGCTCTAGCCCCCGCACCACTCTCAGTCGGCTTGAGCAAGGCGGAGATGGTTGAAGGTCAACATCAAAATTTATTCGTCAGGCTATAGCTGATAATTTGGGACTAAAGATCTATTGATGTCCGAAATAGGCTTGCATCAGGTCGGTTTTCTTCATCAGTTCTTCAGACGTGCCAGAGGCAGAAACCCGTCCGCTTTCAAGCACATAAAGGCGTTCGGCGATGGACAGAGCAAAGTTTGCGTTCTGCTCGGTGATCATGATCGTCGTGCCAAATTCGTCGCGCATCCGCACCAGAACATCGGCGATTTCTTTGCACACTTTTGGCGCGAGCCCAATGGTCGGCTCATCCACCAGCAACAAACTCGGCGCACTCATCATCGCCCGTCCGAGCGAGACCATCTGGCGCTCGCCCCCCGATTGCGTATGTGTCTCTTGATCTTTGCGCTCGGCCAAACGTGGGAACAGCGCATTTACGCGCGCTAGGTTCTCAGCAATGGAAGTGCGCGCGGTATAGGCCCCGACCAACAGATTGTCCTGCACGCTCATATAAGGAAAAAGGTTAAAACGTTCCGGCGCATAGCCCACGCCCATCCGAACGATCTCGGCGCTGGGTTTTCCCAAGATGTCAACACCGCCCAGCGCGATCTTTCCCGTGCTTTTGGTCAAGCCGATGATGCTATCGAGCAAGGTCGATTTGCCCGCACCATTCGCCCCAATGATGGCGATAATCTCGCCCTTTTCGACGCGCATAGACACATCGCTTAGCGCCTGGGCTTTTCCGTAATAGGCGTAGAGGTTCTGGATGTCCAAATGCGCCATTACACAACCCCCAAATACGAGCTGCGCACGTCCGCATCGGCCATAACCTCGGCAAAGGACCCCTCGGCGATTCTCGCGCCTTGGTTCATTGCGACGACATGATCGACCAAAGGCTCCAGCGCGCCCAAATCATGGCTGACAATCAAGAATGTCATCCCATCTTTGCGCATGGATTGAATAAGCGCGGCGATCTGAGCAATCTCGCCCACCGTCAGCCCCGCAAAGACCTCATCCAGCAGCATAACCTTTGGACCCGTGGCCATCGTACGGGCCATTTCGAGCTTGCGCAGATCGCCCATCGAAAGCTCATCCGGCGTGCGATCCAGGTCAGATTTGTCAAAGCCGACACCCAGCGCCAGCTCAATCTCCCGCTCTTTATCCGCGCTGCGGGTAATCATCTGCCAAATGCTATCGGGCATCATCCCCACACGGATATTCTCGGCAACTGTCATGGCCCCAAAGGGGCGCGGCACCTGGTAAGTTCGGCTGAGCCCCGCGCGAATGCGTGCTGCGGTAGATCGCGCCGAGACCTCCTGGCCAAAGAGGTGGATTGTCCCGGCATCTTGCCGATGCTCGCCCATAATCTGAGAAAAGATTGTCGTCTTGCCCGCACCGTTCGGGCCGATAAGGCCAACGGATTGACCTTCGGCAACCTCAAAGCTCATATCATTGGTCGCGGTCAAGCCGCCAAAGCGTTTGACAAGATTTTCTATCTTAAGGGCTGGGGTCATCGGATCATCCCCCGCGCCGCGCCATAGAGCTGCTCAAAGATTTCGATCAAGCCCTTTGGACGGTACATATACAGCACCAAGGCAATCCCGCCATAAATCACATAGCGCTCTGAGCCGGGCAGATAGGGACGCAGGTACTCAAGTAGGAAGGTCAGGAAGAACGCCCCGATAATTGGCCCGATGGTTGTTGAGGCTCCGCCGAGCAGTGCCGCGACGATGATCGTGAATAAAAAGTTGATGTCAAAGAGGGCACGCGGCGCGATGGACCCTAGATAGTGGACATAAAACGCCCCGCCGAGCCCGGCCAGAAACGCTCCGAGAAGGAAGGCAAAAAGCTTGAGCTTTGTCGTGTTCAGCCCGCTGCCGCGCACGGATTCCTCGTTCATGCCGATGGCGCTGAGCGCGGTGCCAAGCCGCGTGCGCATCAGCAGCCAAGTGCTAAGGCCCACGGCCAGCATAAGGCTTGCGGCCAAATAATACCCGTTAACCGCCCCGCGCGTGAGCGTTGGCACCCCGGACATGCCCCGCGTCCCGCCTGTCAAATCGGGGCGGATGACCTGCACCAGCTGATACATGAGCTCCATAAAGGCGAGCGTGACGAGCGCAAAGTAGCTCCCCTTGATCCTAAGCGCCGGGAGGAAAAAGAGCAGCCCGCCGAGCATCGTTGTCAGTACCGCAATGGGGATGGAGATCTCGACAGCCACATCAAAGCGTTTGGTCAAGATTGCCGTCGTATAGGCACCAATGCCGATCAAAAACGGATGACCAAAGCTGATATAGCCCGTCCGGCCCGACAGCACGTCCCAACTGATCGCAAAGATCGCGAGATAGCAGGCGAAAATGAAGGTGCGCAACGTACCTTTGGACACCAGTTCGGGCAGCAGAAACAGCCCGAGGATGAGGGCGCCCCAGAGCAGGGCATGATGTGGTCGCAGATCCATCACCCAATCTCCTCACGTCCAAACAGCCCTTTTGGTCGGAGGATCAAAACCACGATGATCAAGAGCATCGTGAACACACCGCGTAGCTCGGGGGCGATGGCCACGACGGTGATCACTTCCATAAATCCGATGATATGGGCAACGACGAGCGTTCCGATGATCGAGCCGATGCCGCCAACGATCACAACTGCAACGGCGATAATCAGCGGCGTCACCCACATGCCCGGATAGAGCTGCGTGTAGCTTGCGAAAAAGACGCCCGCCACCGCACCTAAACCGCCGGAAAGGCCCCACGTGAACATATTGATGCGCCCCGCATCAATACCAGAGATCGCCGCGCCTTTGGTATCCATCGAGACGGCTTGCATCGCCCGTCCAATATGGGTGCGCCGGATAAAGAAATAGAGCGCAATTAGGATAACCCAGCTGGCAATCGTCGCCACCAGGTTAGAATAGGGAACCGCCGTCGTCCCAATCCGCTCGACCCCCTGCACAATCGGGAGCAGGATTTTAGAGCTGTCTCCAAAGATCAGTACAATGGCCGACTGCGCTACG
This sequence comes from uncultured Rhodobacterales bacterium, assembly GCA_964459535.1. Classification (GTDB taxonomy): domain Bacteria; phylum Pseudomonadota; class Alphaproteobacteria; order Rhodobacterales; family Rhodobacteraceae; genus JBCBCP01. Next base: position 2,455 of record CAYWNJ010000154.1, on the reverse strand, counting down.
ACCGCGAGGATGAGGGTCGAAATTTCAATGGCGACATGGTTGCCCTTGAGCGGGCGCACGATCAGCTGAAACTTGGCAACGCCCATGGCAATGCCGAACGCTGCTGCGAGGGCGATCCCAAGCACTTTGGGCAGGCCCAGGGTCTGTGCAATATAGAAATAGGCGTATCCGCCAACCAAAAGATACGCGCCATAGGCCAGGTTCAGCACCCGCCCGATACTGAAAATCAGCATAAAGCCCGTCGCGATCAGCGCGTAGAGACCGCTGAGCAACAGACCTTGAACCAGGATAGACAACATTTCGGACCTGCTCGACGCGACCTAGCCTCAGGCGCTAGGTGTTCTCTCCAGCCCCGCGCGCGGCAGGGCTGGAGCAAAGGTGCAAAGGGTTTACTGCGCGGGCACCCAGCTTGGCGCGGTAAAGTCCTGCGTGGCGTATTCAAAGGGATAGACAACGCCTGCGCTACCATTCTCATTCCACTGCACGACCACCATCGAGGGCTGCGCCGTATCAAACGGAGCCTCTAGGTCAAAGCGCGCGTTATGCGGATAGGTCCGACCCGTGATGGGCTCGACCTCATCATCGCCCCAGAACCCATAGCGCAGCCACAGCTTTCCATCCTTTTCCAGGATCAGATCTTGCTTTTTCATCGCCGCAGACCAAGCTTTGACATCCCCAAAACCGCCCGCTTCTTCGGCGGCGGCCATGGCCTGCTTAAGCCCGTGATAGGCGTTGAAGCCGTTAAAATGTGGCACTTTGGGGCGCGTGTCGTATTTCGCCTGATAGGTATCGACAAAGGATTGGCTGACCGGATCAAGCGCGAAACCAACTGAGGGCACCGGCGAAAGGGTCGAGATGCCGCCGCCCGCGCCGCCGGTATCCTCCCAATACTCAAGCCCCAGCGCCGCGACATTGACGCCGGTCATAACCATCGGCACCTGAAGCTTCACATATTGGGACGAGATGACCTGGCTGTTGACCGACGACACTTGATAGATAAAGTCCGCCCCGCTTTCCTGCGCTTTCGAGAAGATCGGCGCGAAATCAACCGTGCCGACATCATAGGTGATGACGTCCTTGACTTCGATCCCGGCAACGGGGGCGAGTGCTTCGGTCACAAGACCCGTGATCGCCCCGCCAAAGGCCGTATCCTCGGCCAAGACAACGACGCTTTCAAAGCCCATCTTCGCCTTCAAAACATCCGCGCCAAAGCTGATATAGAGCGTGGCCAAAGCCTCATCCGAGGCAATGTTCATGAAATAGGGCGCCATCGTGTCGGGGTCTTCGACCACCATGTCGATGATCCCAATATACGATGTCCAGGTATCCAGCGTCGGAATTTGAAACTCCTGCATCCGCGGCAACCACCCGAGCGAAACATCATCAATCGATCCCGAGATGATAAAGTCCACCTCTGCAGTCTCAGCGAGATACTCGTAGGCCTTCACACCTTCGGTGACATCTTCGCCCGTATCCGCTGTGACAAGCGTAATCTGCTCGCCCATAACGCCGCCGCTGGCGTTTAGCTCATCAATGGCGACCTCTGCGCCGCGTAATGTGCTAAGCCCGGTATCGGAGGAGAGTGAGCCGATAAAGCCCACCTTGATATCTGCCATAGCCGTCGTGCCGAGCAGCATCGAAAGCCCTGACACCGCCGCTGCGATTGATTTGCGTCGCATTTGATACTCCTGTTGGTTTGATAATTCTTTTGTGTACTGTATACAGTACACAGGATTAACCATCTGTCAACAAACTCAGCCGTCCAGCGAAACGCGGCCCTGCGCGTCATGGATGATGGCGTCTGCGCTGATTTCCACCATCATGCCGGGGGTTGTAAGACCAGCCTCAACGGCGGTCGTGACGGGCGTGATCCCGGCAAAAACCTCGCCATGGGCCTTGACGTAGCCGCCCGCGCCTGCGGCCATGTCGGTTAAAAAGCAGGTGGTGCGCACGACATGCCGCATTTCTGCGCCGCATTCCTTCAAGGCGTCCTCGATCCGCGCCAAGATATACATGCATTGCGCATAGGTATCGCCGGGTGCGTGCAGTTTGCCTGACGGCTCAATCGCCGTTGTGCCCGCGACAAAGACAAAGGGGCCAACGCGCTTGGCCCTCGCATAAGAGCCGATTTCCTCAAAGCGCCCGCCGGTTTGGACGATATGCAGCGTCATGACAGACCCAGCCGCGTGCGGATTGCCTGTGCGGCGTGATGAAGGGCAGAGCTTTCCTCGGCGCTGAGTTTCAGGTCTTGCACACCCAAAAACCCGGATCGGCCTAGAAATGCGGGCACGCCAAGGACAACGCCCGAGATGTCATACTCGCCCTCTAACATGACCGAGACGGGCACCGCCCCGGTGCGTGCGCCGCGGATGTGGTCGAGAATCTCAATCGTCGCATGTGCCGGTGCGATGGTTGCAGAGCCGCTTTTGCGCAAGGCCACGACCTGCCCGCCGCC
>CAYWNJ010000153.1:0-5882 GCA_964459535.1 uncultured Rhodobacterales bacterium | reverse complement strand
CGCAAGGGAATCCTGAATCCGGTCAAGACGGACACGCTCTAAGGCCAATGCATGGACGCTGTCTGACATGTCAGGAAATGCGGCTGAGATTGTCGAGGCATCCGACTTTCCGCCTGCACCGGCCCAAACACTGCTGCTTGGAGGAAGCTACCGAGATCCTCCGGTTGCGATTAGCGAACAAGCGCAAATTCCGGCGAGCGCTATCAGGGCAGATATTGGGTTCCGAATTGTCCGGCAGCGCGTCAATTTTCCGTAGAGGGATCTACCGTTCGGACCGGCCGGAAGCCTATAGTATCATAACCGCGCCAGAAGGGGTCATTCTGCATTGACTCAACGTCCGGGAAATTCGGAATACCTGCCGAAGCCGTAAAGGCATCCCGAAAAGTGAGCGCCATATTGCGCTCTGTTGGCGTCCTGCTTTCATAATGTCCCGCCATCCAAATAGCTTTTACTACGTTATCAACAAGACTATTAGAAAACAGAAACTTCGCTTCCGCAAATGTATCATCTCTAGACCAAGGGCTTGCCTCGAGAGCCCAAATCATTTCGCTCGCATTTCCAGAAAGATCATAAATGCCAAATTGATTAGGCCTAAAGGATTTTACGGGCTTCAAATTGCCTTGGTCCAAATTACCGTAAAGCTCAAATTCTGAGAAATCATCTGTGCCCGCATATCTTTGGTTCCGCCCTGCGGTACCCGCAAAATAAAGCTCAGCACTGCGTGCTAAACGGTAACCACCGCAATCATATCCAGAGAAGTCAATCGACTCTTTGGTGAATGAGTAGCAGGCCTCAAGCCCCGAAAGCTCCGATAGCCGGTTCATAAACTGAACTACCTGGGGCAACGTCACGTTGACGACAGGAATTTCGTTCATTTTCTCTGTTGGCACGCCTTCTGATATGGGCTGCTCTGGCAAAGAACCCATTACAGTCAAATATTGCGCGCGCGTAATCTCTGTTACCGAGACGGCGTAATCATAGTCTAGTGTGACTTCTGTTTCCTCACGTTGATTGGCGACAGAAAGCGGCTGCCCCTTGACCTTTAGCTCGACCATCTCCAGCACGAAACCCGAGCCGTCGTCGATTGTCTCGGTCTCGACCTCAAGCGCGTAGATCGCTGGGGCTATATGGATCTCAATCCGCGCGGCTTCGGCCCACTTCTCTGCCGCTGCGTATCCGGCCCAACCTGCGACCAGTGGTAGAAGCAACAGAGCTGCCCGCTCTGCCCAGCCCATATCGGTAAGAGAGAACCACCGGCCATCGCGGTCGCTGATCATCGAAAGCTCATCCCGCACGCCCGCACTCATTCCCGGCGCTTTGGCACCACGGACAAGCTCGCGCTGCGCTACGCGTTGCAGCTCTTTCGTTGCCGCGCCGCCTAGCAGTGATTTCATGCGGCGCAACCCTTCCCCCGGATCCAGCACCAACAGGTGAGAGGCTTGCTTGAGCGTCCAGAATTGCGCGAGCAAGGCATTCTGAGGCTTCGCGGGCATCAGCTGCGCCATCAACAGCGCCCGCCCGCGTGTTTCTAGACGCTCTTCCAACGGCAAATCAGCCTCGCGCTGACGCCAGGTAACGATCAGATCATCAACCAGCGCCGTATCCAGCCTCAGCGTGCGCCCATCGCTGCTTTGCACGATACCATCCGCGTTCTTACGTGCCACCCATTGCATCAATCTTGCGATATAGCGCGCATCGGGCAACGCGGCACGCAACTCGGGAAAATGCCGCCGAATAGCTTGCAACTGATCCCAACTCGGATCGGGCACGCGCGCTCAGCAAGGCCCATTTCTCTAGTGCGATCTCCACCTGAGAAACTGGCGCAAGGGGCGGAAATTCTATAGCTTCGCTTTCGCCATCGCTGGCGAAATAGAGCGCGGCCGAGACCACCCCCTCGCCAGTAAAAGGAAAACGCGTAAGTCCCTTGCGTTCCAATCGCTCGATATGCCGCTTTTCAGCGCCGCGCTCAGCGCTAGGGATCGGGTTGGTGTCGACCCACGCGATCTGCGGCCAAGCCGAAAGCTGTGGCAACCAATCCGATACGCGCCCATGGCTTGGACGTGCTATTTCTTCGGACAAGATAAGCAAAGGCCCCCCCACCGAGCGGCGCGCCACCACGTCTAGCTCTTGAAAAGACAGATCGCCCTCTTGTCGTAAACGGTTGGGGGAAAATCCAAAATCATAGCGAATAAACTGTATCCCTTGCCGGCGCCACACATCCAGCAGCCAATTCACGCTTTTGAGCCAAGCATGGTCCCCTTTTTGCACATCAACAAATATGGTCAGCACGCGGGCGGTTCGGCGCATTTCGTAGACCGGGGAAAATCGACCACCGGCCATAATCGAGTGCTGGACAGTCACCGGCGCGTCAATGCCCTCGCTTGGGAGCCCGTCAAAAAGACGCGCAAGGATCGCGCTAGCATCAATCGCCAGTGCTTCGGCGAAAGGCGGGCGGTATTTGACGACGTAGGGCACAGAGAGTTTGACTTGGTCCTGCTCAGCCGCTTCTGCCAGTACTTCACGCTGGTGGAGCGCGTCGTGCATCTGCTGGGCGAGGGCCGATTTGCGCCGCCCGGCGGTGAGCAAAGGTAGTACGGCAATCAGCAACCCAAAAGCTGCCAGTGCCGCGGCGATCGCGACAACTCTGCTATCGTTGCGCACTGTGTCACTGAGGTAGCGCACCTCGATGTCACGCGCTTCAATGGCCGGAACAGGGGCGCGTTGCCAATTCACACCGGTTTGAAGTGTTGGTTTGAAGGAGATATCTTCCTGCTTTGGGTCAATGTAGATGATCGGATCTGGTGTCTCATCAAGCAAGACAGGTAAAATGACCGAAACAAAAATCGCCAAAATCGCCACAAATCCCGCGGCGATGACCCATCGGGGTTGATGCGTTACCCGCGATCCGCTGCCACCTTGCCCGGTTTTACCTGCGTCCTTCCCGCCTTGGGGGGCATTCCAGATATTGACCAATGCCTGAAACGAGTCCCGATCCACCGCAAGCATCGCCGAAAGACCAAGGCCAATATCGCGAAAGGAAAGATCCTGGCGGTGCTTTACGAAGCTCTCAGCAACAAGATAATCTTCCGGCGAGACAGAAAACCGCGCAGCCCGCGCACGCTGTAAAAACCCGTGCAGATGCGCGATATCTACTGCCGTGCTCATGACACCAAGGACAATGTCCTGAGGTCCTCACGCAGCTTGATAAGGCAGTTCAGACCCGGAACCTCTTTCCAATCAATCAGCCCCTCGCCGCTCTGCGGATTGATCGCACCCGCTGCTTGCGCAAGTTTTGGCAGCGCTGCTTCGGTTCCAAAGACTTTGCGCAGCGCGGTGACCCAATCAATCAACTCAGCGGTCGCTGGTTTCTTGGCAAGCTTGTACTGCGTGCGTAAATGCATGAAGACCGTGATTGCCGCAGTCCCAAGGGGATCCTCTGTGGTATTTGGCTTAGCCGCTGCGGAAGCTCGGTCTGCATTGGAATTGGGCGGGTCGCCCTGGGTTGCGCGCGAGGTGATGATATCTGACAGCCGCTCTTCATCTGGAAAAGGGATATAAAAGAACACGCAGCGCCGCAAAAACGCCTCGGGCAACTGCCGTTCGACATTGCTTGTGATCACAATCAGAGGTCGATGCGAACCAGCAGGGCGCATCTCTCTGCGCAGATGTTTCTTGTCCGCTTCGATATTTGGATCATTGGGCTGTTCGCGATCCTGCGGGATTTCTGAGATTTCAAACCAGCCTTGGTCAATCTCGCGCAGCAAATCATTCGGCAAATCGCGCGGTGCTTTGTCGATCTCATCAATCAGCACCACCCGAGGCTGAGGCGCGACCAGCCCGGCGCCGAGCGCCTCAAGCGTGATGTAGTTCTGAGGAAAGCGCGCCCTTGCCCGGTCAGTTTCATCCCCTGTCTGCGCATCGCCAAAACGTCGCACCACATCATAGCGGTAAAGCAGATCACGGGCCGTTGTATCGCTACGCACGTAGTAAGAGAGCGGATCACTTGGCGCATCCTCTGTCCCTAGCGCTGCGCGAAGTGCATGTGCGGCAGCAAAAGCGTAATCCGTTTTACCGCAGCCCGGTTCGCCTGTCAGCAACAGCGGGCGCCCGATGGTCAGGGCCACTTGGGTTGCGGCGATCAAACCCTCCTCGGCGAAATAGCGCGCACCGTCCCGCCCAATCAGGTCCTTTTCGCTCAAAGCGGCAGGAATGCTGGTGAAATCATTCATGGGTTCTTTTCCTGGGTATGACGGTCGATAATCGCTGCGAGAACACGGAAAGAGGGAGGCGCGTGCTCTTTCATTCGATCATACATTGCTTTGATACGCATTTGCGTCGCCTCCTTCGGCGGTGGGTCTTGAGCGCAGAGAAAATCCTCGATTTCTTCCCAACTTGGCAACGAAATCTCGGGCAGTTCCGCAAAGGTGATACCTGTTTCACGCGCGGTGATTTTGAGCCAAGACTTTAACTGATTCAAAAAACCGCGGTCATGGTCGAAATACTCAACCGGGACCAAGATCGACACGCCGCGTGTGATGTCGTTCTGCTCAAGATAGCTGGGCAATATATGTGTCAGAAAATCTTCCAGCCCCTTGCATTCATCGGCATCAAAATCCGACAAAGGCGTGTCTCCGACGATGATCAGCGACGGCTGCGAGCGCAGCTTGGCCACCACGTCATTCCCACCCGGATCAACCGCATGGCGCAGATGACGCAGCCAATCTTTGCCAATCTGCGCCGACATACCGTCCACTTCGCGCATGATGCGATAAACCGAGCGGGCAACCTGCATCTCTGCACCCAGGTGAATCTGAACCCGTTGCAAGAAAAGCTCAACGCTTTGATCAATGGGGCCGTGCAGCAGCCAGATCCGGTCTGACGCCTCGCGGTCCGCTTGCTTGAACGCGTCCCATTGCTTGACCCGGTCCAAATTAATGGCGGGGCCTATCAACCGGTAGCCAAGCTCGACCTCCTCTTCAGCCGGATCGCCCCCAAGCGCCTTTAGGCGATCTCTTATTTCTAAGGCCACGCGCCGCATTCCCCCAGCAAGTCGACCATCAATCACGTTGATCGGTTGCAGACCATAGGGAAGGTATTCTTCATCGCAGCCCTGAATCAGAACCGGAATAACAATGCAGCTCACCTCCGGGTCCCGCGCACGCTTTATCGCGCGCGCGATTTCGTCATGTTCATAATGCGCTTGATCTGTCTTGTCCGACACCAGAACGACAATGATCCGCGCAGCATTTAGCGCCTCGACAAGCTCTTTTGGCCAAATATCACCAGCCTGAATGTTCTTGTCGATGAAGATGTCAACGTCTTCGTCCTCAAGCTCCCAGCCAAGCCTTTGAGCTGTTTCTAAGTCAGGGCTGGCATATGCGATAAAAACTGTACCAGACATCGTTTCACGTCCACCTGGTGGTTAAAATATGTGCCGAAAATCGCGTGGGAATCAGCCCGCAACGCAATGATTCAATCTATACGATTTTAGGGCCAATCCCGCCTTTTCGCAAACGGCATTTCGCGGCTCGCTATCAGTTAGAGCCTGTTCTGTTCAATCAGAAACATGACCCATTCAAATTCGCGTTCGAGGCAAAGCCGAGAGGCAGCGAATTTGAATCCAATTTAACAAAACAAGCTCTAAAGGCGGAGCTAGCTCTACATTTGTTTTTCTGGATCCAAGCCAAGCTGTCAAAACTGATGGTTCGCAGCCTAATCCGTATCATAGCGCCGTGCATCTTCGATCACGACGCCATCATTGGGCAACATACCAGGTGACACGATCTCGATCTCGGCTTTCATTTTCATAACGTCCGCCACACTTGCGGCATAGCTGGCTGGATCACTCTGCGCGGCCTCGATACGCACCGTCATCGTGTCCA
>CAYWNJ010000152.1:0-5901 GCA_964459535.1 uncultured Rhodobacterales bacterium | reverse complement strand
GGTCGATCTCGTCAAAGATCATGGTCAAGCCCGATTGCCCTTGCGCCAGACAGACCTTTAGCGCGAGCAAAAACCGAGAAAGTTCACCCCCCGAGGCGATTTTGCCCAACGGACCCGATGGCGCGCCTGGGTTTGTTGCGACGCTAAAAGCCACAGCATCCATCCCGTTTGGTCCCGGCGCTTCCTCGGTGATTTGCGTTGTGAATGTCGCGCGTTCCATTTTCAGCGGCACCAACTCGGCTTGCACCGATTGATCGAGACGCGCCGCCGCTGTCTTTCGCAGCGTACGCAACGCCAGCGCTGCCGCCTCATAGGCCGCAAGCGCAGCGGTCACCTCGGCTTGCAACACCGCGAGATGTTCGTCCCCAGCGGTGATCTCGGCCAGCTTTGTGCGAAGTTCCTGCGCAAGCTCAGGCAGCGTATCGGGCGGCGCCTCGTGTTTGCGCGCAAGGGCCCGGAGAGCAAAGAGACGCTCTTCGGTTTGCTCAAGCTCGATCGGATTAAAAAACAGCTGCTCGATTGCCGCCGCCACGCCGGATTGGGCCTCGTCAAGCTCGACCAAGGCGCGGCTCAAGGCGTTGATCGGAGTATCCAGCGTACCCTCCGCTTGGCCCGAAACCCCTTCACGCCAACGGCGCGCATTGCCCAAGGCCCCTTCGGCTCCTTCATATCCCAGCGCATCATGAGCTTTGGCGATATCGGCGCGAATTTTCTCGGCCGCCTGCATCAGCCGCCGCTTGGTATCAAGCGCCTCTTCCTCGCCAATTTCGGGGGCGAACCCGTCAAGCTCGGTGACGGCATGCCGCAAATAATCTTCCTCGGCGCGTGCTTGCTCAAGCGCGCTTTCCGCCTGCTCAAGCGCCTTTCGTGCGGTTTGCAGCGCCCGCCAATTGCCGCGTACCTCGGCGAGGGTTTCGGCGGCGTCTGCGTAGGCATCCAAGATATCCCGATGACCGCGCGGGTTTAAAAGCCCGCGATCATCATGCTGACCGTGAAGCTCGACCAGCACATCGGAAAGCTGCCGCAGCACCTCGCCCGAGGCGCGCCGGTCATTGATCCAAGCGGACTTGCGCCCATCACTGCTGTTGACCCGGCGCAAAATCAGCTCGTCCCCGCTGGGCAAGCCTGCCTCTGACAAGATCTGATGAGCCGGATGATCCGCTTGCAATTCGAACCAGGCGGTGACCTCTCCCTGGCTGGCGCCTGTCCGCACAAGATCCGCGCGGCCCCGCCATCCAAGCACAAATCCTAGCGCATCAAGAAGGATGGATTTACCCGCGCCGGTCTCCCCGGTCAGCACATTAAGGCCAGGATGAAAGGTTAGCTCCAACCGCTCGATGATCAGCAGATTAGAGATATCGAGCCCGCGCAGCATCGCCCTGTTCCGTCCTAATATCCGCCGCTCGCGCTCAGAGCCAACGCCCCCGCAGCATTTGGCGATAGATCCGCGCCAGCCAATTGTCACCGCGCGCTGTCGGCTCAAGCCCGGCTCCGGTAAGCAGCGCATAGCTATCTTCATACCAATCCGACGCTTGGAAATTATGGCCCAAGATCGCACCTGCCGTCTGCGCCTCTTCATTGAGGCCAAGCGAGAGATACGCCTCCACCAGTCGATGAAGCGCTTCAGCCGTGTGTGATGTGGTTTGGAAATCCTCCACCACCACGCGGAAGCGGTTAACGGCGGCCGCAAAATTTTGGCGCTTAAGATAGTAGCGCCCGACTTCCATTTCTTTGCCCGCCAAATGATTAAAGGCGAGATCGAATTTCAGGATAGAGGTCTTTGCATATTCGCTATCTGGATAGAGCTCAATCACAGTGCGCAGCGCTTGCAACGCCTGAAAAGTTAGCTCCTGATCCCGTCCCACTTCATCAATTTGATCATAGTAGCTGAGCGCAAGAAGATATTGCGCGTAAGCGGCGTCGTCGTCATCCGGATAAAAGTCAACAAAACGTTCGGCTGTTGCGCGCGAATCCGGGTACTCCTTGGCCTGATGATATGCAAAGGCCTGCATGATCAAGGCGCGTTTGGCCCAATCAGAATAGGGGTAAAGCCGCTCAATCTCGCCGAAATAAAAGGCGGCGTCACTTGGTTGGCGACGTTCAAGCTCAAACTCGCCACGTTCAAAGATCTGTTGGGCTGAAAAGTTCTCAATAGGAACATTTTCGCGGTTGAAGATGCTTCCCTGTTGCGGGCGATCTGACCCGCTGCAGGCTGACAAGAAGGCAATCAGCAGAACTGAGCCAATGATTTGACCGCGATACATGCCCATGAATACCACCCCAACATTCGTGCTGCCTTGAGTAAAGCACGCTAATATCGCTGCTTCTAGCACATTAATTTGTAGGGCTAAATGCCGATTCTTGGTATGAAGCATCTGGCGTTTGCCAAGGCGTATACTACCCAGGCGCGATTCGCTCTATGGATTGTGGTGTTTCTGCGGGGACAAATAGGAATAGCTTATGAGTAAGCCTGATGATTTATCAATGGAGACCGACGACGTTCTCCGCGTCGAGCGGGACGTCTTGCGCCGCGAGCACCGCGAGCTTGACGAGAAGATCAAGGATGTGTCGGCTCAGATCAGCACTGACCGAATAATGCTCCAGCGTCTAAAGAAACGTAAACTCGCTTTGAAGGATCGTATCGCCGTGATCACCGACAGGCTCACGCCAGACATCATCGCCTAGAACGGATTGCGCTTTTCCGGTGCAATAGTTCGAGGATCGGATTATGAGAGGACAGTAAACTGGCCCATCATTCCGCAGTCTTCGTGCTCGAGTATGTGGCAATGGTACATATATGGCGTCTCTTTCGTCGCGTTATAGTCAAACCGGACCAGAACTTCTGACCAGCCGTCGTCCACATGGACCATGTCTTTCCAACCTGCAGCATAGGCCGGCGGTGGCCCGCCATTTTGGCTCAGAATGCGGAAAGAACATCCGTGGATGTGGAACGGATGCAACTGATCATCGACGGAGATGCGCCAGATCTCAGTGTCGCCCTTGCGGACCTCTTCGTCGATCCGATCCATCTTCATAGGTTGGCCGTTGATGGCCATTGCGCCTGCGTCACCACAAAAGTTATCCCAGGCGCGCGCGAGTGCGGCGAGATCAGCGCCGACCTCCATTTCCAAGCGAAAGCTTCGCCTCACCGTAGCTTCAGCTGGTTTTGGTGGTTCGAGATTGGCCAGTCGTGCAGGCATCGACCCGTCAAAGCCTTTGCGCGCCGTGCGTGAGAGCCGAAGCGCGGTCATGATTTGAGCCCCGCCAAAGAGATTTGCAAAAAAACCACCGCCGTCGCCATTCAGGTTCACATTTAGCGCGTTGGTTTCAAAAGCGCTCATATCCACAAGCACCTCATAGCGTTCACCTGGTGACATCAAAAGGCTCTCGGCTTCCACGGGCGACGAGAGGAATCCGCCATCCGACGCGATGACCGTTATCGGTCCGGTTTCCATCGAAAGCCCTAGAAAACGCGCGTTGCAAGCGTTCAAAATCCGAAGTCGTATAAGGCCGGCGGGGACGAATTGCGCGACGGGAGCGATCGCGCCATTCACAATCAGCGTATCTCCTTCAAAGCCGTTTTCAAAAACGTCTGCGGACACCTCATAAGTCATCTTACCGCTGCCATCGAACATCTTGTCCTGAAGGATCAAGGTAAAATCATCCACCCCGTAGGTGTTCGGCAAATCCGCCGAGAGGCTTGCGTCATCCTCGACAAGCAGCACGCCAGCAAGGCCCTTATAGGTTTGCTGCGCCGTCTTTCCGTGCATGTGCGAATGAAACCAATTCATTGATGCGTGTTGAACTATCGGCACATCTGGCGACCAAATCGACCCATGCTCAATTTCTTGGTGCGGGCCACCATCGACATCGCCGGGAATATGCAAGCCATGCCAATGAAGCGTTGATGTCTCACCAATAGTGTTCGCAACGTCGAAGGGAAGCGTTTGACCTTGCCTAACTTTTAGAACAGGGCCGAGATAACTATGGTTTATCCCCAAAGTGTCACTGACAGCACCATTCCCAAAATCATGGGTGGCGGGGCCAAGCGTCAAAGCAATCCGGTTTTCAATCCCGCCCATCAGGTCGGTCAGTGGCATTATTGGAAGCGGTCGCGGGACCGACTGCGCCCACGCCAAACCGCCGCCCGCCAAAATCACGCCAGCGCCTGTCGATCTAAGGAACGCTCTACGGTCCATTGAAACCTCTTACGATTATCAGCTACGGTTGATAAATCGCTAAGTAAGGGTATTTTGTCAACTGTGATTGATAAAAATGACAACGCATTCCTTGGGCGTAACATCAAAGGCATGATGATGACGCTCATTTCGCGCTGGAACGCTCAAATGGATGACGCGCGCGCAGATACTGAGTTTGCAGATATACGCCCCGCCGATATTCGCGTTTTTGCGCAACTGCGCGGGCGCGTGGTCAAACTGTCGCAAATACATCGTGAGATGGGTTTCTCACGCCAAGCTGCGCAACAAGCCGTGGAGCGTTTGCTCGCGCATGGCATGATTTCCGTTACAAGTGATCCGAGCAGTAAACGCGACAAGCTGGTCTCAATCACGCAAAAGGGTCAGAGATGGCGCGCCATAGCTGCCAGTCAAATCCGGCAAATCGAAACTGAAATATCTGAAACCATAGGGGAGGGCGCAAAGGAAGCCCTCCGCAGCCATTTAGTAAGGCTTATTGGTGAAAAGTGACCTCAGTGTTCCCCGATCCCCAACGCGTTTATGCCGCACGCAATAAGTTGGTTTGGTTCACTTGCACGCGGGTTTTCAAAATAGCTGAATAACCTGTCACCCGCCCAAAAAATGATGCGCTCTCCATCCGACATTCGGCCCTTTCCCCGCCCGGTGCCCGTTGCCTTGTGATAGTAAGTGAAAGTCGCCCTGCCAGAGCGACCATCATCGCATCTTGCATTCACCTTGGCCGTTCCAAGGCTGGTGCGTCGAAATGTGCCGCGACAGTTTGCTCCTTTGCTGGAACTCGCTATGAAGGCACCTTTTTGAACGCCATGTACTTCGCCGTAAAAGAATTCGTTTGGCTCGCCCAAAATGCAGCCAACCACGGGTACGCATTGGTTGTTCGGTTGAATGCAACCTGACGAGGCTGCACCGGTTGTCGCGATAGAAAAAATCAAGACGCCTGCGGCGCGGAATGCGATATTCATTTGATACCTACGGAACGTATAATTGATTGAAACATCGAAAAACCTTCAAATGAAAGTAACCTGCCATGGTTCTTCTATGCAAGCGTAAGCGGATTTGGTCTTTACCAGCCAACTCTCTGGCCAACGACAGAGCTGCCTCGATCCGAGCTTAACGGAGTAAGAATGCTCTAACGTGCAGCGGCGAGGCGGGCTTGGCGCAACGCGGCAAAATCTTCGCCCGCGTGATAAGAGGAGCGCGTCAGAGGAGAGGCCGAAACCATCAAAAAGCCCTTCCCATAGGCGGCTTTCTCATAGGCTGCAAATTCCTCGGGCGTTACAAAGCGATCCACTCGGTGATGCTTGGGCGTGGGCTGCAAATATTGGCCGATGGTCAAAAAGTCGATATCTGCGGCGCGCATGTCCTCCATCACCTGCATCACCGCCTGCCGATCTTCACCTAAACCCACCATGATCCCAGATTTAGTGAACATGAGCGGATCAAGCTCTTTGACCCGTTGCAGCAGGCGGAGCGAGTGGAAATAGCGCGCGCCGGGCCGAACCTCGGGATAAAGCCCCGGCACGGTTTCGAGGTTGTGGTTAAAGACATCCGGGCGCGCCTCGACGATCTGCTCCAAAACGGCGGGATCGCATCTGATGAAATCGGGTGTTAAGAACTCGATCGTGGTGTTTGGCGATCGGTGCCGGATTGCGCGGATGGTCTGGGCACAGTGCTCCGCGCCCCCATC
>CAYWNJ010000151.1:0-5908 GCA_964459535.1 uncultured Rhodobacterales bacterium | reverse complement strand
CGGAAACCGCAAAAATGATCATAGCTCACAAAGGCTCAACAAACGCTGATCTACCAGACGGATACCATCAGGCCAATAAATGAGGTATTCAAATGCGCGTTCGAGGCAAAGCCGAGAGGAAGCGCATTTGAATTCAATTTAACAAAATACGCTTTCGGGTCCTGACCCTAAGTTCCGCAGAAGGTTGCGGTGACGCGTTGTTCTTCGGTTGGTGGATGCGAAAGTTCTGGATGATCCGTGAAGGGCGTCGCGAGCGCTTGGGTCAGCCGTTCGAACGGGGTCATATCGCCCGATACCGCCGCCGCGATCATGTGTTCGATTTGATGATTGCGCGGAATGATTGCCGGGTTGGCGCGGCCCATCACTTCTTTGGGATTTGCCTCTTTCGCAAGGCGCGCCTGCCAACGCGCGCGCCACGCGGAAAAGCGCGCTTGATCCGTGAAATGCACGGCGGCTTGATCTGTCGCTAAAGCATGGAATGTATTGGTAAAGTCCGCGCCTGTGTCTTGCATCTGCGCGAGGAAATCCTCGATCAAGGCTTCATCCTCAAGCGCTGCATCCTCAAGCCCCAGTTTGCGCCCAAACCGCGCCCGCCACTCGTCTTGCAGTAGAGCAGGCATGGCGTGAACGATCTCGGTAGCTTCTTCGACAGCCGCAGCCGGATCATCCGCCTGTTGGATTAAGGCGGTTGCAAATTGTGCTGCATTCCAAACCGCAATGCGTGGTTGGTTGCCATAGGCATAGCGGCCTTGGTGGTCAATTGAGCTAAAGACCTGTCCCTCGTGATAGGCATCCATGAAGGCGCAGGGGCCATAATCTATGGTTTCGCCCGAGATACTGGAATTATCGGTATTCATCACGCCATGGATAAAGCCAACACTCATCCAAGCGGGAATAAGCCGGGCCTGAGCGCCGCACACCGCGCGCAACAGCCCTTGCCAGCCATTCGCGTCCGGATAGTGACGGGCAAGTGCATAGTCGGTGAGTATACGCAGCGCGTCGATTTCACCGCGACTGGCAAAGACCTGAAAACTGCCCACCCGCAGATGCGAGGCGGCGATGCGTGTCAAAACGGCCCCTGGCAGCCCTCCTTGCTCGCGCCAGACCGGCTCGCCCGTCGCGACGGCCGCCAGCGCCCGCGTGGTTGGGATGCCGAGCGCGTGCATCGCTTCAGAGACAACGTATTCGCGCAGAACCGGGCCCAGCCAGGCGCGCCCATCGCCTCTGCGCGAATAGGGGGTGGGGCCAGCGCCTTTAAGCTGGATATCCCGGCGTTGGCCATCGCAGCCAATCACTTCACCAAGCAGGATGGCCCGCCCGTCCCCCAGCTGAGGGGTAAAATTGCCAAACTGGTGGCCCGCATAGAGCTGCGCCAAGGGCGCCGCGCCAGAGGGCAGCGCGTTCCCGGCGAAAACCTCTGCGGCCTCGTCCAAATCCTCGGCGTCGATGCCGAGAATTGCGGCAAGATCGGCGTTCCAAGCCAGCAGGCGCGGGGCGCGTACCGGCGTCGGCACCTGCGCGCTATAAAACGTGGGCGGCAGAGCGGCGTAGCTGTTGTCGAACGGTATGAACATGCTTCCTAATTAGGGTTTAAAACGTCCGTGTCATCAGGCGATAATGAGTGCGCCGCAGAAAACCTGCTTTTTCATAAAGCCTCTGCGCCGGGGCATTCTCGTCCGAGACTTCGAGGTGCAGAGCTTTGAGCCCCACCTCCGACAGCGCCGAGGGCAGGCTCGCCAGTACCTCCGAGGCGATCCCGCGTCCTCGGACGCTCGGGCGGATGTAAAGCTCGTCAATAAATCCGTCCATGCCGCCAAACTCGATCGACCAACCAAAGCTGAGGATAATATAGCCAATAGGCCCGCGCACGGGTCCGATCAAATAAATCGCGCCAAGCGGGCTGCCGTCGAGCAGCGGGGCAAGCGCAGCTTCGCGCGCCTCCGGGCTGAGCGTTAGACCCTCTTCGCGATGAAAGGCGCTGACCAAGGGCTCAAGGCGCTCAAAATGCTCAGATGTGGCAAGGGTGAGACGTGCGCGCATCACCGCCCTCCAACGCTCGGGCTTCGACCTTTGCAATCCAAGAAGATTTGCAAGCCCCATACTCTGCGCCGCCATCGGGATGGCGGGCTGCGCAGGCGCCTTTGATCGCTGCGTAACCTGCGCGCAATGTGCGATTGGCGCGTAATGCGTCTCGGAATGCCAAATGGCGCGCAATGTCAGGATGGCCTGTGACATAGCTATGGGCGTGCACGCGGCGCGCGCCTGTGAGCGGATCAAAGAGCCGCGCATAGCGCCGACCGGGCAAGCCAAAGGCCCCCATCCATTCATACCCAAGCGCTTGCACAGCCGCCTGCGCCGCATCCGCATGCGCATCGGTTGCGAACACAGGCAGGAGATCTAAGATCGGCTTTGCTGGCAATCCCGGAACAGCGGTTGAGCCGATATGGTGTATCTCAACAATCCCCTCAACCGCCGCAAGCCACCGCGCGATCTCCGCCTCGGCCTGCTGCGGCCACGTTGGGTCAGGGGCGACGATCAGGCTCACAGTCGCGCCAGCCTTTCCGTAAGCAGAGCAAAAAAGCCGTCGGCGTCAATATCGCCGATAAAGAGCGCATTGGCGGAACGGTCCGTCACCCGCCACCAATCAGCGACACTCATTCCCAGGGTGAGCGCGGATTGCGTTTCGATCTCGACATTCACATGACGACCCGAAAAGAGCTCGGGCGCGAGCAGATAGGCGATGACGCAAGGATCATGAAGGGGCGCTCCGGCAGAGCCATATTTCTCTTTGTCAAAACGCTCGAAAAAGTCCGTCATCTCCGCCACGGCCTGCCCAACCGGAGTGCCGAGCGCGCGAAAGGCGGCGTTGCGCGGCGCGGTGACAAGCGCCTTGTGGGTGACATCAAGCGGCATGACGACAATATCAACACCGCTTTTAAACACAATATCAGCGGCTTCTGGATCGACATAGATGTTAAACTCGGCGGTGGGCGTGATATTCCCAACCTCGAAATAGGCCCCACCCATCAGGACAATCTGCGCGATGTTTTGCGCAATATCCGGGGCGCGCGTGAGCGCGGCGGCGATATTTGTCAGCGGGCCAAGCGCGCAGAGCGTGATCGAGCCAGGCGCCGTCCTGCGCAGCGTGTCAATGATAAAGTCCACAGCATGAGTGTCTTGCAATGGCATTGTCGGGTCCGTCCAAGTTGGACCATCGAGCCCCGTTTTCCCATGCACATGCTCGGCGGTGACCAGCGGGCGGTGCAGAGGTGCCTCGCATCCTGCATAAACTAGCGTATCCGCTTTGCCCGCTAATTCACAGATAATGCGCGCATTTTTCTCTGTAAGATATAGCGGCACATTGCCCGCAACGGCGGTAATGCCCAAGACCTCAATCTCTTCTGGGCTTGCAAGAGCCAATAAGATCGCCACGGCATCGTCTTGGCCAGGATCGGTATCAATGATAATTTTGCGCGTACCCATGCCCGCCCCCTCCTTTCGCTGCTGATGGGACAGTCGCAGCCGCCGCACATGCTGTCCAGATCTCTTGTGAGGGCGGGTGCGATTTGTCTCTTCGCTGGAGGGATCCGCGCGCGCTACGCTTTTGCAGAGAGGCTCCGTGCGAGGGCGCAGAACCCTTCAATCGGCACCTGCTCGGCGCGGTCGGTAGGGCTGAGACCTGCGTTCGCGATATGCGACATGATATCGGGATCAAGCCCTTTCAACGCCGCGCGGAGCATTTTGCGGCGCTGGCCAAAGGCCGCCACGACAACGCGTTCTAAAAGCCGGGGGTCTGCCTCGAAGCGCGGCGCGGGTAGGGCGGTGAGATGCAGAACAGCGGAGGCGACTTTGGGCGGCGGCGTAAATGCCTCGGGGGGCAGGTTCATCACGATCCGCGCCTCTGCGCGCCACTGCGCAAGGACCGATAGGCGGCCGTAGGCTTTGCTACCCGGCCCGGCGGTGATCCGCTCGGCCACCTCGCGTTGGAACATTAGGGTAAGGCTTTCCCATACCGGGGGCCATGCGGGGGGCGTGAGCCAGCGGATAAGCAGTTCGGTTCCTACGTTATAGGGCAGGTTCGCGACGATCTTTACCGGCGGGCGCAGCCCTTCAAGTGGGCTCAATTCAAGTGCGTCTCCCTCGATAATATCCAGCCGGCCCGGATAAGCATCCGCGATCTGCTGACGGGCAGGGAGGCAGCGGCGATCCTTTTCGATGACGCGGACGCGCCGGGCCCCTTCGGCGAGCAGCCCACGGGTAAGCCCGCCAGGCCCGGGGCCGATCTCCAGGACATCTGCACCAGAGAGATCCCCCGCTTGGCGTGCGATCTTTGCGGTTAGGTTCAGGTCCAGCAGGAAATTCTGCCCCAGCGCTTTGCGCGCGCTCAGCCCATGTTCGGCGATCACAGCGCTGAGCGGGGGCAGGGTGTCAATACGTGCCATGCGCCTTATGCGTTTGCCATGTGCGCGGCAAGCCGAAGGGCTTGGATCATGGAGGTTGGGTTCGCCTCGCCGCGCCCTGCGATATCGAGCGCGGTTCCGTGATCCGGTGAGATGCGGATGATCGGCAGGCCCAGCGTTACATTTACCCCGCTGTCAAAATCGAGCGTTTTGATGGGGATCAGCGCTTGGTCATGATACATCGCCAGCGCGGCATCATAGCGGGCACGGGCCGCGGCGTGAAACATCGTGTCGGCGGGTAGCGGGCCGGTGATGTCATACCCGTCGGCAGCGGCTTCGGCGACGATATCAGTGATAAAGTCCAACTCTTCGCGTCCAATCGCCCCACCTTCGCCCGCATGTGGGTTCAGTCCAGCAACGGCGAGCCTCGGACGGGCGATGCCAAAACGGCTGCGCAAACCCTCATGCGTGATCCGGATCGTGTCGCGCAGCAGCGCAGGCGTCAGGGCCTTCGGAACCTCGGCCAGCGGGATGTGAATGGTCACCGGAACAACGCGCAGCTTGTCCGAGGCCAACATCATCACCGCCCGCGGCGCGTCGCACAGCGCCTCAAGGTACTCGGTATGGCCCGGATAGGTAAATTGCGCCCCATCCATTAGCGCCTTTTTGTGGATTGGCGCGGTGCAAAGCGCTGCCCCGTCGCCATTGCGCACAAGCCTCACACCGCGCGCGATCACATCAATCACCGCTTGCGCGTGGCTCGGCTGCGGGGTGCCTGGAACGCGCGGCGTTGCAAAGCGGTGGGGCAGAACCGGGAGCCCCTCAGCGCTGCTGCATTGCCTTAAGTCATCAATGACCGTTATGGGCGTTCCGCTTGGCAGATGGGCCGGATCCCCGATCCAAGCGAAGTTGATTTCACCCTTTAGGCTGTGCCAGGCCGCCGCTGCGATCTCGGGGCCGATCCCAGCGGGCTCGCCGCAGGTCACGACAAGGGGCGCAGTCATTGAAAGATTTCAATCCGCGCTTCGGCCCGCAATTGCTCAAGCAACGTATCGGCATAGCCAGACAGCCGCTCCTGCCGCAATTGGCGCGCGATATCTCCGCGCTCCGCCTCTTCATTGATCTCGGCGGTGCGCCCGCAGAGCATCAAAAAGACAAGCGTTTGTCCGTCCGCGCGGGTCAGCGCGGTCGAGACTTCGCCCGGATCAAGCTTGGCCAGCTCAAACGCGATATCGGAAGGGATCTCTGACGGTGGCAGGGCGCCACGATCCAAAACCTCAGGCGGTTGATCTTTGGCGACGCCGTAAAGATCATCGCAGACATCAACGCGGGTACGCAGCCGCTCGGCGATGGCCAGCGCTTCTGGGCTGCGCCCGCCATTGATGTAATAAGCGGCGTAATCAATCGCGATATAGGTAGGTGCGGGGGCGGCAATCTCTGCAATGTCCCGCAACTGGAAGAGCGCAATCGCGCCCGGAATATTCAGCGGCGGGCTGACCTCGCCTGGG
>CAYWNJ010000150.1:0-5964 GCA_964459535.1 uncultured Rhodobacterales bacterium | reverse complement strand
TCAAGGCTTGGGTCGCAGGGTGCCGCGTTCAATGACTTTGCACGGAAACAAGCGCGCTTTGGGCTCTGAGCCTGGTGCATCCAGAGCGCTTGTGACCCGTTCGATAGACGCGTCAATGATCCCATCAACAGGCTGATGTATCGTTGTAAGGTTGACGTTTTCCCAGCGTGCCATTTTCATGTCATTGAGACCGATAATCCCAACATCTTCCGGCACCGACAGCCCAGCATCCGCGAGCGCTGACATGGCCCCAATAGACAGAACGTCATCGCCGCAGAAATAGGCTTCGGCAGATGAGCCCCGCAAAAGCCGCTGCATTTCGGCGCGGCCCGCGTCAAAGGTGTAGCCGTCGGCGAATGAGCAGCTAAGCTCGACCCCAGGCGCGCCTCTCAGCACATCTCGAAAACCAGTCAGGCGATCTTGGGTCGACGTGGCCGCCTCTGGACCGCCCATGAACGCGACGCTTTGATATCCCCGATCCAGCAATTCGCGCGCAGCCATTCGGCCACATTCGATGTTGTCGATCCCGACAACATCGACATGCGGCGCTTCGGAGAACCGGCCAAAGCTGTGCACGACGGGCAAGCCCGCATCGCGAAATGCGCGCGAAAACCCCGGCGGCAAGGTAGACGAGGCAACAATCACACCGTCAACGGAGTAGGCGCGCAACATGCGCACCGAGTTCTCCGGGTCGGTCTCGTCCGTGAGGTTGACCAGAAGCGGGCGCAAGCCGCGCCCTTGCAGCCCCCGCGTGAACAAATCGAATACTTCCAAAAAGAACGGGTTGTGAAAGTTGTTCGACACCAGCCCAATCATCTTGGTGCGCCCGGTGGTCAGTGACGAGGCCAGCGCATTCGGGTGATACCCCAGATCTGCCGCAGCCCTTTCAACACGTGCCCGCGTTTTTTGCGAAACCGAGGCGCCGGGCGTGAAAGTTCGCGACACGGCTGAGCGGGAAACTCCCGCGCGCTCTGCCACTTCCTTTAACGTGATCGCCATTCGAACTTTCCTTTGATCCAGCACGTGTCTTTTGTCAGATTGCCCCGGCTTCAAGCATAAAAATCTACACTGAGATCGACAAAACCAACCTTAGCGGCTTGGCAAGAGCACGCCCGAACGGTTTCGGCTCTAATCCTTGATGTTCCGCCGGTTAGGAATGCGGTTCTGCCGTTCAGGCTTGGATAAATTGCAAAGTCTTTCATCCGTCCCGTGCTGCAATCCATTCGACCTCGGGCGCAAGCTGAAAGCGCCATTTGCGCATAGGTCCGGCCATGACGTTGAGGTAATACATCTCAAACCCATAGGGCGCCCCGCAGGGGTGATGGCCACGCGGGACCAGCACAACGTCACCATCGGCCACCGCCATCGTCTGATCCAGTGACCGATCATCGGTATAGACCCGCTGAATGCCAAAACCCTCCGCGGGGTTTAGACGGTGGTAATAGGTCTCTTCCAGATAGGTAATACGGGGAAAATCGTCTTCGTCATGGCGATGGCTTGGATAGCTTGACCAGTGCCCCGCTGGCGTAAAGACTTCGGTGACCAGTAGGCTGTCTGCGACGTCCTCGGCCTCCATAGCAATGTTGTTGATGTAGCGCGTATTTACGCCTTTTCCGCGCTCGGTCAGCGAAATGCCATCAGGGCCAATGCGCCGTGCCGGGTACCCGCCTTTGCCGGGTGCAGAGCACACGGCGATCACGCAATCGGTTGCGGCCTCAATATCCCATGCGCAACCGTTTGGAAGATAGAGACAATGCGGCGGCGTCTTTTCAAAGACATTCATCCGGTCCCCCAGAACACCCCAATCCTGGCCTGCGCCTTTGATCTTTGCTTTGCCCTCGACCACGACAAGGATCACCTCGCGATCCCCGGTCTCTTCTGCGGCGGTCTCTCCGGCGCGCAAATGGTAGAGCCCAAACCCGACATAGCGCCACCCCGCACTCTCGGGCGTGATATCATGCACTTTACCCTGTACGCCTTGGGGTTTGCGAAGCAATTGGGGCATAAGGTCTCCGGTCTAGGGCAGCCGCCTTGTACGGTTTTCGTCAAGCGCTGCGTTGAACGCGTCCTCGGTCATACCTTCGTCCAAAGCGCGGGCCAAAAGTGCGGCCTGGCTTTCCGAGGCAAGCCCGCCAACGGGCGGGTCGGTATCGAGGTTGGTTGGGAAGGGATAGCCTTCTGCGGCGGCCCCAATAGCTGCCGCACGCGCGGCCCCGGACAGATCGAGCTCTTGTAGCGCGCGAAAGAGGGCCCGTGTCATGGCTGTGCGGTCTATGTGCTCAAGCGTGCGGCCCATGGGTGAACCGATTTGCATCAAATTGGCCATCCGATGGATATGGCCCGAGCGGTTCTCTCCAGCCGCATGAAAAAGCGCAGGGCTAAAGAACAGCCCATCGCCTTTGCTCAGCGGCAATTGCACGTGCTGCTCTTCAAATATGTCCCGGAACTCGGGCAAGAGCGTCGCCACATAGCCAGGCCCATAGCGCTGCGAATTGGGGAGGAGCTTGGTCGGCCCGCTTTCGATGGGCATGTCGCAATGCGCCACGGCACCTTGTAGGGTCAACGCGGGCGACAGGCGGTGGGCGTGGGCCGGAAAGGCTTGCGCCTGATCTTGCGTCATAAAGCCCAGGTGATAGTCGCGGTGGCAGGTCTGGGCCTTGCCACCAGTACGCACGAGGTTGACCTGCGTTGTCATCTGCCACCAGGGGCCCAGCCACGCCTCGCTGACAGCAGCAATGGCAGGACTTGCGAAATACCGCGCGAAGGTTTTCGGATCCCGCAAGCAGAGCTTTTGCAGAGAGTTCCAAATCCGGTCATTCGCACCGCGCTCGCCAAAATGATCGCCGCCGGAATTTGCCGCGCGTTCTTCTTCGATGATCTCTTCGAAAATGGCCGTGGCTGCATCCACCGCGTCAAGATCCGCAACCGCGCCCTTTATCACCAAAGCTCCGGACAAATCGCCCAGAACCCGTGCCCATTCGGCCATCAGCGCGGGTCTGGTCTCGGCATCGGCTAGGGCGTCGGCTGTGTCTGCCGCAGCGTAGATCGGGATATTGTGCTGCACATCTGCTGCAAACGGCACATCACCGGGTGGAAGAGGCTCTGAGATCAGTTTCTTAAAGTCCTCAATCCTGCAATCTTTGGCGGTGTAATACGTCATCTTTTTTGCTCAGCCTGGCGACACAGCTTGGCCGGACTGCACCGATTGCAGCGCCGCATCGGCCAGCTCTAACGCGCGTAGCCCATCCTCGCCGGTGGTGGGCATATCCGTGCCCGACGCAACCGCCTGCACAAAGGCTGCGATTTCGCTTGCGTAGGCGGCGACGTATCGGGTCATGAAGAAATTCAGCAGGGGCGGGCGATGGTATCCCTCTGCATCTGCGATCTCGATATTTGCTTCGTGCTGGTTGCGCGCCGATACCGCGCCGCTAGACCCATGCACCTCGATCCGCTGGTCATAGCCATATGCAGCGCGCCGTGTGTTGGTGATCGAGCAAAGCTTGCCCGTCGCCGTCGTTAGGATCACGTTAGCAGTGTCATAGTCCCCAAGCTCCCCAATCTTGGGGTCCGTCAGGACGCTGGCGGCGGCCTGCACAGAGACGACCTCTTCGCCCAGCAGCCATCTTGCCACGTCAAAGTCATGGATAGTCATATCGCGGAAAATGCCGCCCGAACGGGTGATATAGTCAGGCGGCGGGGCACCTGGATCCCGTGAAGTCAGCGAGACCATCTCGACCTCGCCGATAGAGCCCTGATCAATGGCGGCCTTGAGGGCAACGAAATCCGGGTCAAACCGGCGGTTGAAGCCCAGCATCAAGCGCCCGTTTTCGGCCCGGACCACATCGAGGCAGGCGCGCACTCGGCGCACATCCAGATCAATGGGCTTTTCGCAAAACACCGCTTTGCCCGCGCGCACGAATTGCTCAATCAGGTCGGCATGCGTATCTGTGGGGGTGCAGATCACGACGGCATCAACGTCGTCCGACCCGGCGATGTCATCAATCTCGCGAATATCGCAGCCATGGGCGGCCTGAACCGCGCGGGCGGCATCGGCAAAGGGCTCCGCGACGGCCATCAGCTTGGCCCCTGGCACAGACGCAACAGCCGAGGCGTGAACCTGACCGATGCGTCCCGCGCCCAGGATAGCAATGCGTAACACCATCAGAGCGCATGTTCCTTATATTCCGCGCCCGTTTTCGCCCCGGTAATATACGCAACCACGTCCTGGCCATCGGTTTCCTCTTTCTTGAGGTTGGCCACGATCCGGCCCCGCCGGAACACTACGATCCGGTCGACCAGATCCATCACCTGCCGCATATTGTGGCTGATCAGGATCAGGGGCGCGCCCGCCTTTTTTAAGGTGCGGATGATGTTCTCGACCTGCGCGGTTTCTTGAACGCCGAGCGCCGCTGTTGGCTCGTCCATGATGGTCAAACGCGAGTGGAACGTGGCCGTGCGCGCGATCGCGACGCACTGACGCTGACCGCCCGACATGTTGCGGATCGTGTTGCGGATGTTCGGGATCTTGACCGCAGTGCGATTCAAGCCGTCGAGCGTCGCTTGCCGCATCCCCTTGTAGTCCAGCAGGCGGAACGGCCCCAGCCAGTTGGCCCAGGTCATCTCGCGCCCCAGAAACAGGTTGTCCGGCACGTCCAGGTCATCGGCGAGCGCGAGCGTCTGGAACACGGTTTCAATACCCGCCTCACGCGCGTCGAGAGGCCCGGCGAAGCTTACCTCTTCGCCATAAAGCCAAACTTTCCCGCGGGTGCGCTGCTCCACGCCGGTGATCTGGCGCACAAAGGTGGATTTGCCCGCGCCGTTGTCGCCCATGATGGCGACATGCTCGCCCTTGCGCATTTCAAAATTGGCCCCCTCAAGCGCGTGGACCCCGCCATAATGCTTGGTCAAATCCTGCGTCCTCAGCACGACCTCTCCCACGGCAGCATCCGATGTGCGAAGCTCGGTGCCAGAGGCGCTTGTGTCTGCGTCACTTGCCATTGTCGAACCCTCCCTAGGATCGGTTGCGTTGTCGGTACTGATCGAGCACCACAGCCGCGATGATAACACCGCCCATGGCGATCAGCTGATAAGAGCCGTCGAGCTTGATATAGGTAAAGCCAGACTGGATGACCCCGATCACCATAGCGCCCAGGACCGTCCCGATGATCGAGCCGCGCCCGCCGGTCAGGCTGATGCCGCCGATTACGGCCATGGCAATGGCATAGAGCTCATAGAATTGCCCCATGCCCGCTTGCGCGGTCGAAGCTTTGGCACAGAGCACAATGCCCGCGAAAGCTGCCAGCATCGCAGCGATCATATAGACGAGGATCTTGTGGCGCCTCACGTTGATCCCGGACATACGCGCGGCTTCTTCGTTAGAGCCAATCGCGTAGGTATGCTTGCCGTAGACGGTGTAGCGCATGATCAGATGAAAGATCGCGGCCAGAATCAGGAACCACCAGACCGGGTTCATGCCCTGACCGATAAAAGCAAAGGCCTCGGTCGGGAATGAGACCGGGTTCCCGCCGGACCAGGATTGCGCAATGCCGCGGCAGATCAAAAACATGCCGAGCGTGGCGATAAAGGGCGGGATGCGCAGGAACGCAATGAATGTCCCGTTTATGATCCCGATCACCGCCCCGAAGGCGAGCCCGACTAATATCGGAACGATGACGGGCAGATCCATCGCCCACGGGCCAAAGAGCGCTTTGGGGTTCGGATTGCCGTTCACCAGCGCGGTCTGAGCAAAACTCATCGCGATCATCGCCGTTGCCGCAACCAATGGGCCCGAAGACAGGTCGATCCCCGCAGTGATGATGACTTGCGTCACACCCAGCGCGATGATGCCGATAATCGCGACCTGCAATATGATGATTTGTAGACGCGCCTCGTTAAAAATGCTGTCGAAGCGGTCTTTGGTATCGAAAAAAAAGCTCTGCCCGCGCATGTAGGGGGCTGTCTGGC
>CAYWNJ010000149.1:0-5983 GCA_964459535.1 uncultured Rhodobacterales bacterium | reverse complement strand
TTTTCGAACGCAGAGAAATAGGTCAGTTGACGCGCGATCATGATCTCAACCGCTATCATCGCAAGTTTATTCGCAACCCGTGGAAACGCGATCAGAGCTTTGCCGAACTGTTTGCGCTCTTGAGCATATTGCAGCGAGATATCCAGCGCCGATTGCGCCACCCCAATCGCGCGCGCCGCCGTTTGAATCCGCGCGCTTTCAAAGGTCTCCATAAGCTGTTTAAAGCCTTTGCCCTCTTCGCCGCCCAGTAAGTTCTCGGCCTTGACCTCGAAATTATCAAAGGCAAGCTCGTATTCCTTCATACCGCGATACCCAAGCACCTCGATCTCACCTCCGGTCAGGCCCTCGGTTGGAAAGGGGTTCTCGTCGTCTCCGGGCGCCTTCTCGGCAAGGAACATAGACAAGCCCTTGTAATCCGATGTCTCAGGGTCGGTGCGCGCCAACAGCGTCATGACATGGGTGCGGGCGGCATGCGTGATCCAGGTTTTGTTCCCTGTGATGCGGTAGGTCTCTTCCGACTTAACCGCGCGGGTACGCAAACTGCCAAGGTCTGAGCCGGTATTCGGCTCGGTGAACACCGCTGTTGGGAGTTTGGCCGCTGAGGCGAGATCGGGCAGCCATTGCTGCTTTTGCGCCTCCGTACCCCCCGCGAGGATCAGCTCTGCGGCAATCTCGGACCGTGTGCCGAGGCTGCCAACCCCGATATAGCCGCGCGACAACTCTTCTGAGACAACACACATGGATGCCTTTGAGAGGCCCAGGCCACCAAACTCTTCGGGGATGGTTAGGCCAAAGACGCCCATCTCGGCCAATTCCTCAATGACCTCCAGTGGGATAAGCTCGTCCTTTAGATGCCAGTCATGGGCATTGGGTTCTATCCGCTCAACCGCGTAGCGCCGGAATTGCGTACGGATCATCTCTAGCTCGTCATCAAGACCCGAGGCGCCGACGGTTAATTCAGCGCTACGCTCTTGCATCAGCGCAACAAGGGTGACCCGCGCCACCTGTGTATTGCCGTGCTGCATTAAGGTTTGAACCGCAGGGCCTGCCTCGGCTTGTAGCGTCGCTTGGTCGAGCCCAAGGTCCTGTAACCGGCATATTTCACCTTGGTTCATTTGCAGCCCGCCATAGATCTGGCAAAGATACTCTCCAAACCCGATTTGAAGGATCAAACGCTCAACCGTCCCGAACTTGCCTTCGGCCTCAAGCCGGGTCGCCCAGCCGTGCATTTCATGAAACGCGCGGGCATAGGTCGCCAACCAGGCAAGCCCGTGCGCGGCTGTCTGATTCGCTTCGAGTAGGTTTGCGGAAACGCGCCCCGCCTCTGAAACCTCTGCGCGCACCTGGGCTGTGGCGCTCTGAAGTAGTGCATCAATCGGGGCCAAAGCAGCTTCTGTGAGCATAAGCAGATCATCCAGAACGACCTGCGTGGATGTTATATGATCTTGTCCGTCATGTGGCATAGTCTAGATCCCCTTGCTTGGCTGGCAGATCTAGACATCTCGCAGGTGCAGCACAACAAAAATGCGCTAGAAAGACGATATTTTTTCATAAATTGCGCGGGCGATTGCCAGTGCTTACTTTAGGGCCGCATTCCAAGGCGCCAATGGTGCAAAGACGGTTCGACCAACCCTGACAAATAGGAACGACAAGAATAGTTCGTTTTGTTCACTGAGAGCATGCCGGGGCCGGCCGAAGGACAATAGACTCCTGGACAGCACCCGAATCTTTTATGGCTTGAAAATCAAGCGCTTTTACGAATGCTAAGTCCAGAGACATCCTCGATGTAGGAGGCAATTCGTGCGCGCATCCGTTCATCATGAATGGATGCAACAGCGCCCACAATGTCAACGGCACTATCTCGTGTTTCCTCCTCGAGCTTAGCGCTAGGAAAGCCCTCGAAGAAAAATGAAATTGGGACATCCAAGATCTTCGATAACTCAAACAGCCGACTCGCCGCTATTCTATTAGATCCGATTTCATATTTTTGGATCTGCTGGAAAGATAGGCCAAGTTTGCGCGCGACATCAGTCTGAGACATCCGGCGCAGGGTTCGAATCTGCTTGAGTTTACGGCCAACATGCACGTCTACAGGGTGTGACATAATAAAGATACCTCCGGTTAAACTGAGGCTCAACTTCGCCCAATGCGAGAATCGGTTCAATTTGTTACCTTTCAACTTTTTCTAAACATAAATCCTCTATGGATGGTAAATTGATATGATGGTAATGTATGATAATTGCACCCGTAATGGGTGATAAATTTACCAATGAGGTCAGAGGCGCTTGAGGTGAGTCGCAATACCCCAATATCTTCAAACGCGATCAAAAGATATGCGCTGCTCTTTGAGATGCTCCGCTCATTTGCGACCCTGTCGGAGACACTGAACCTATCCCGTGCGGTGACCAAGCTGGGGAGCACGCGTCAAACAATCAGGCGTCATATTGCATTGCTGGAGGAGCTCAAAGGCGGCGCGCTCTTTACCAATAACGAGCGTCAATACGCGCTCACGCCGCTGGGAAGGTCGGTTTTGCCAGAGGCTTTGGACCTTTTGTCTCAGGCTGAAGCTTGGGTAAAGGGGGAAAGCCGCCTGGTCGATGGGCTGCCCGTTTTATCGAGCGTTCAGGACGATGGCTGGTTTTTCCACCAGCAACAGCATCCGCTCTTAAAACTGCATAGCTCTGAATCGCCGATGCTCCGAGATCTTTTAATTGCTTGGGTGCAAGCAGGTGGAAGGGTCGAAGATCCAGCTCTGACAGAAATGCGGACCTATGCGATGGTTTTTCGGCGGTCGGGCGAGCAGTGGATCTTTACCGAAGTGGGCGAGAACAGTGGTTTTGCGAAGTGGTTTGGATGGAAATACGCCCGGTCTGTCATTGGTCGGGTAATGGCGCAATTGCCAAGAGGTGCGAGTATGGAGCGCTTGATGCATTCCGTATATCACGAAGTTGAAGATAGCGGTGGCGCGCGATATGATCATATTTTCACGGTCTTTCCGCATGGCGCGGATCAAATTTTAAGGCCCCTCGGCTATGAGCGTCTACTTTTGGCAGTGCAATTCCCAGACGAGAGCTATGCCATAATGTCGGCGGCGCGGCCGAGCTATGATCTGGAGATACAAGGCGTAGATTTAGGTGCCCTCCGACAGATGCCGGAGGAACTGCTTATGTAATGCACAAACTCCCGCATAAGGTGTTCTTTTATGCGACGTGGCGCAATATTTGAGTTATCATTAACCTTGAATGCAAACTGCAGGAGGGGACGATGCTCCTTTATACACCGGAAAGAAAAGAAAAGTTTGAAGCTTCCAGCGATTCGATCCTGAACGATTTTGGAATTAAGCTACAGGTTGGTCGAGATTTTGACGAGTTTAAAGAGGCGTCAAAACAGGCGCGGCCGCATCATTCGGTGCAAAGTCACTTTAATACGGCGGATATGCCTTTAAGCCATCATGATGCGCTTTGGCTGATTGGACGCGATCACGAGGATCGCGTAATTTACCTAGAAGCCATGAAAGTGCTGAAAACGCGGGAGCGTTCGCTGGCGGAATATCTCACCTCACATTTTGCGGAATTTCTGCCCGAACCCCAGACTGTCGATTTTTCGCGCACGCGCTATCGTCCAGGGCCAAGCGCGTCGCGTATGAGTGGACGGATCGTCTATGCCGGGGAATTTTGGATCGATGATCGCGGATCGCTTCGGGGATCAGGGCTTGCGAATGTTCTTTGCCGCTATGGTTATCTTTTGGCGCTGCGCGAACTTGATCCTGACTACTTCATAGCCTTTATGCTGCGCGGGTTATGCGACAAAGGTGTGTTCTTTCGCACTGGTTTTTATCACGCAGAGCCGCATGCGCTTCGGTGGTGCATGAAGGGCAGCGACGACGTCATGGATGGCGCAATGATCCACATGAGTGCCGAAGACATGTTGTTCTCGCTTGAAACATCTGTAGCAGCAGACCCCGGTTTGCGGGCGGCCTAGCCGATCGCGGCGGCGCGGACATCATCGTCGATATAGGGTAGGTATTGCGCGAAATTATCGGCGAACATCTGAACCAGCCGTGCGGCTTGTTCATCATAGGCGTTTGCATCATCCCAGGTGCGGCGGGGATCCAAGAGGATATCCGCAACCCCAGGGACCGAAACCGGTACGTCAAAACCAAAGTTCGCATCTTTGCGGAACTCGGCTGCGGCAAGCGATCCGTCAAGCGCAGCGCTTAGAAGCACGCGCGTCGCCCGGATCGGCATTCGGCTGCCCGTGCCATGTGCGCCGCCGGTCCAGCCCGTGTTTACCAGCCAGCATGTTGCGCCGTGCTGCGCAATCTTTTGGCGCAGAAGGTTTCCATATATCTCGGGGCGGCGGGGCATAAAGGGTGCCCCAAAACAGGTGGAAAAGGTCGGCTGTGGTTCGGTCACGCCGCGCTCTGTTCCGGCAACCTTCGCCGTAAATCCAGAGAGAAAGTGGTACATCGCTTGTGCTGGCGTGAGCTTTGCAATCGGAGGCAAGACCCCAAAAGCATCACATGTCAGCATGATGATATTCTTCGGGTGCCCCCCCAGCGCGGTCTCAGATGCATTCGAAATGTAATGGAGCGGATAGGCGCAGCGCATATTGGCTGTCAGGCTATCATCCTCAAAATCAAGCTCTTTTGTTTCGGGATCAAATACCATGTTTTCGATCACGGTGCCAAATTTTTCCGTCGTTGCGTAAATCTCTGGCTCCGCCTCGGCACTCAGATTGATCGTTTTTGCATAGCAACCCCCTTCGAAATTGAAGGTGCCGCGATCTGACCAGCCGTGCTCATCATCGCCAATCAACACACGATCCGGGTCTGCCGAAAGCGTTGTTTTTCCGGTTCCTGAAAGGCCAAAGAAAACGGCGGTATCCACGGGATTTCCGGGCGCGTGATTGGCCGAGCAATGCATCGGCATCACGCCGCTTTCGGGCAGAAGATAGTTAAGCAGCGTGAAGACGGATTTTTTATTTTCGCCTGCATATTCAGTGCCGCCGATTAAGATCAGCTTGCGGTCAAAATTGAGGGCAATCACAGTTTCCGAGCGGCAATCATGCTTGGCCGGGTCCGCGCGAAAGCTTGGACAGTTGATGACGGTGAAATCTGCGACAAAATCCGCCAAATCCTCGGCATCCGGTCGCCGGAGAAGGTGGCGGATAAAAAGACCGTGCCAGGCAAGCTCTGTCACCATCCGCACATTGATCGCATAGGCTGGGTCCGCTCCCCCCACGAGATCTTGAACGAAATAGTCGCGCCCTTTCATATGCTCCAGCATGTCTGCATAAAGCGCATCGAAACCGGCGGGTGACATGGCGGTGTTATTCTCCCACCAGATGTCGTCTTCAACCGACGGCGTTTTTACCACGTGCTTATCTTGTGGCGAGCGTCCGGTGAACTTGCCCGTTGTCACCAAAAATGTACCACCCCGCCCCAAATAGCCTTCCTTCCGCGCCAGGGCGGTTTCGATGAGGCGCGCCTCGATGAGGTTGTAATAGACGGTGCCAAGCCCCTCGATCCCCTGATCTTCTAGCCGGAATTTAGGGTTCACACGTCCAATGTTCATCACTGCACTCCTCTATGGCCGTCCACAAGATGGCCTGCTTCGGTTCCGCTCGAAAACGGCGTGCGC
Organism: uncultured Rhodobacterales bacterium; assembly: GCA_964459535.1. Taxonomy (GTDB): domain Bacteria; phylum Pseudomonadota; class Alphaproteobacteria; order Rhodobacterales; family Rhodobacteraceae; genus JBCBCP01. The sequence goes on along the minus strand of CAYWNJ010000149.1, from coordinate 341 downwards.
GCCTCTTAACATGCTGGTCAAAGGAGTGAACAGACAGGTTTATAGCCGTTAGCGCCACCAGCGCGGAGATATGCCTGTTGGCTGCCTGAAGCCAAGGCCAAAATGCGACAATTTAGCCATTTCTAACCAATTTGTGGTGGAAATATGGCATCTCCGGCGGCTGATTCGCAGTTTGAGATTGATTAATCGACAAAAAATAGGGAAAAGGAAAAAAATAAAAAGAACGAGCAGCACAAGGAAGCAGGCAATGAATAAGATTGCATTGGTGGATGACGACCGCAATATCCTAACCTCGGTCTCGATGACGTTGGAGGCCGAGGGGTTCGAGGTGGGAACCTATA
>CAYWNJ010000148.1:0-6011 GCA_964459535.1 uncultured Rhodobacterales bacterium | reverse complement strand
GGCAAACGGGCTTATCATGTCCTGCGCCGATGCGCATCGGCTGCCCGCAGGCGGCGCGCTCGCGGTGGATCGCGATCCCTTTGCGCAGGCGGTGACCCAAGCGCTCACGTCTCACCCCTTGATTTCAGTTTCCTATGGAGAGGTGACTGAACTGCCGGATGCGGGGTCTTGGATTTTCGCCACCGGCCCGCTGACCTCCGAGCGCCTGGGCCGAGCTATTGCCGCCGAAACCGGGACTAAGGCGCTGGCCTTTTTCGATGCAATTGCCCCCATCGTCTATTTTGACAGTATCGACATGCGCCAGGCTTGGATGCAGTCGCGCTATGATAAGGGCGAGACCGAGGCTGAACGGACCGCCTATCTTAACTGCCCAATGGACAAAGCTCAGTATGAGGCGTTTATTGACGCGCTCCTCGCGGCAGACAAAACCGAGTTTCATGCGGGCGAAGAGGCCAGCTATTTCAATGGCTGCCTGCCGATTGAGGTGATGGCCGAGCGCGGGCGCGAGACCCTGCGGCATGGGCCGATGAAGCCGGTGGGTCTGACCAACCCTCATAATCCCGATGAAAAACCTTATGCCGTGGTGCAGTTGCGCCGCGATAATAAGCTGGGCACGCTCTTCAACATTGTCGGCTTTCAGACCAAGATGAAATATGGCGCGCAGACCGACGTCTTTCGCTGCATTCCAGGGCTGGAGGCCGCGCGCTTTGCCCGCTTGGGCGGCGTGCATCGCAACACGTTTTTGAACGCGCCTACGCTGCTTGATGATCAGATGCGCCTGCGCAGCCGCCCGCATATTCGCTTTGCCGGGCAGATCACGGGCGTTGAGGGCTATGTCGAAAGCGCCGCAATGGGCCTCATCGCGGGCCGCTATGCCGCCGCCGAAGCGCTTGGCCAGACGCTTTCCCCGCCCCCGGAAGCCACCGCAACCGGGGCCCTGATCTCACATATCACCGGCGGGGCAGAGGCAAAGAGCTTTCAGCCCATGAATGTGAACTTTGGTCTCTTCCCGCCTGTGCCCGATCAAAAGGGCGGGCGGCGCGGGCGCAAGGACCGATACCAAGCCTATACGGATCGTGCAAAATCTCAATGGCACCAATGGCTCGCCGCGGCGGGCTCAGGCGCGCCGTCCCTTGCCGCAGCAGGATAGTTTTATGACCAACTCGCCTTTTGAACCCAAGCTTTGGACCCCGCGCTCGGTCGCGGAAACGCAAGAGGTCTATGCCAAATGGGCCGGCACCTATGACAAGGATGTGCGCGGCCTCTCCTATGCCACGCCCACGCGGATCGCTGACGCGCTTAGTCAGGTAGGCGCAGCGCGGCAGGCCGCTGTTTTGGATTTCGGCTGCGGCACCGGCCTTTCGGGGCTGGCCTTGCGCGAGGCTGGCTTTGGCGTGCTGGATGGGACGGATATTTCCCCAGAAATGCTCGCCCAGGCAACAGAGCGGCAGATCGAGGGCGCACCGCTTTACCGCAAAACCTGGCTGAGCGAGGCTGGCACGCTGTCGGTGAGCCTCGGGGAATACCCGATCATCGTTGCAACGGGCGTTATCTCGCTCGGGGCCGCGCCGCCAAGCACGCTTGCGCTTCTCTTGCACAAGCTAACGCCGGGGGGGTTGCTCGCGTTTAGCTATAATGACCCAACGCTTGCTGATCCCAGCTATATCGCGACGCTTGACGCTATTGTCGAAGAGGGCGCGGCGGAGGTGATCTTTCGCGCGCATGGCCCGCATCTGAGCGAAAAAGTCACCGGGTCTGAGGTGTTGATCCTGCGCCGTCTATGATCACACGCTTTGCCCCGTCACCAACGGGTCCGCTGCATCTGGGGCATGCCTTCTCGGCCTGTCTGGCCCATGATCAGGCGCGCGCGGCGCAGGGGCTCTTTTATCTGCGCATCGAAGATATCGACCAAACCCGCGCGCGCCCCGTGTGGGAAGAGCAGCTCAAAGACGACCTGCTTTGGCTTGGCCTGACCTGGGATGCCCCGCCCTTGCGCCAGTCTGAGCGGATGAAGTACTATCAGGCGGCGCTGGATACGCTCTGGCACAGAGGGCTCCTTTATCCTTGCACTTGCAAGCGGAAGGACATCGCCGCTGCGGCGCAAGCGCCGCAAGAGGGCGCGCCGCTGCTTGGCCCGGACGGTGTGATCTACCCCGGCACGTGCCGCCACGTTCCAGATATGACGGCACCCCGCCCGAGCGATACCGCACTGCGTTTAAACTGGCGCGCTGCCCTGCCCCACCTGCCTGAAACGCTAGGCTGGCTGGAAACAGGTACTCTGCACAACATCGAGACGGCGGGTATCTGTGAGACAATCGGAGATGTTGTTCTGGCGCGCCCGGGTATGGGAACCTCCTATCACCTCTCCGTTGTGCTGGATGATGCGGAGCAAGGCATCACCGATGTCATTCGCGGCGCAGACCTCGCCGAGGCGACAGCCATTCATGTCGCGCTTGGCCATCTCTTGAGCCTACCAATCCCGCGTTATCACCACCACGCCTTGATCCGAGATCAAACAGGCAAACGGCTGGCCAAGCGCGATGACGCCCGCGCGCTCGCGAAATTCCGTGCCGAGGGTGCCTCTCCCATGCTCATCCGCGCAATGCTTGGCCTCACCCCCTTGTCGCGTTGAAAATAAGCAGAGGACCCAGGGTCCAAGCCCGACGCTTTAAGGAAAAATTTGCCTCAAATCGCCCAGCAGATCGGTTAAAAAGCCTGCCGCTTCGGTGGCCTTGTCCAAGGTCATCGCTACCGCATCTAAGGTCTCAAGAAAATCCGTCGCTCTTGTCGTCGCCGTTTGCAACGCGCTGCGCGTGGCTGTGAGTTGCGCTGGGCTCACAAGCTTTTCTTGGATAAGCTCGACGGCTTCTTCATGCGCGTCTGACATCGCTTTGATCTGGGCTATGAATGAGTTGGCTTTTGCGGTCTCTCCCCGAAATTTCGCATCCAGCATCGCTGTGCGGGCCTTCCCCGCCATCGTGCCGTATTGCGTGTTCAAGGTGTCAAGCATCTCCATCAATTCGTCATACCCAGGCTCATCCGTTATCGACATGATGCAAAATCTCCCAATAAATTAATCCACCGCTCGAATAGCATTGGACAGCGCGACAATGCGCTTATTCGCTGCTGCGAGCTGCTCGAGATCCATTGGCGCCTCAAGTGCGGCCAAGATGGCCTGATGCGCCGCCGCGATTTCGCGATACCGACCGAAGGAGGCGCGCGCATCCGCTGTATCAAGCGCGGCATAGCTGTCTTCGGCTTCTTTAAGCCCGCTCACCGATCCAGGCTCCTGATCCAAAAGCGCCGTTTCGAACGCGTCTTTGACCGGCTTGAGTGACGCTTTCTCTCCCAAATAGGTCAAGATCGCCAATTGAGTTGCCCCGGCCACAATTGTGCTGTCCGAATCGCTCACGATTTGGCGCAAGAGCCGATAGCGCCAGGCCTCAAGTACCTCATTGGTCAGCGTTGTAAGCAAGGTCCGGTTAGCGGCACGCCGCGCCGCTGAGCCGGAATTCGTCGCCGTTTCCGCGCGCGCAGTGCTGTCATCAAGGGTCGCAATCGCGTCATAGGCCTCGCCCGCCGCGTTTGCGATATCCAAAGGCGCGGTTGATTTCGCTAAGGCAGCAAGCGCATTTGCGTAGGCCAGCAAGTCATCACGTAGGCGCACCCCCAGCAGCTCTTGCAACAGCGATTGATCACCGGCCTCAATAACCTCTTCCGCCGCCGCCTGTTGGGCGAGCGTATCATACGCGCTGGCCACGGTTTTTTGCGTGCCACTCGCACTGTCAAAGACCTTTGGAACAAGCTGGCAGCTTTCCGAGAAAGTCGCCGCACTGGTTGCGGGTGCATTATAGGCGCAAGCGACCTCGTCGCTGAGCGTGTAAAGAACTTTCTTTGCTGCGAAATCCGCGCGCTTAGCATCTGCAACGCGCTGATCCAGTGTGCTACGGCCCGGCGCGGAGGCATCCACGCTGATGATCTTAGAAACCGAGCTCCCAAAGCTCTCGATATCCGGAACAGCGTCTGTGGTGCTACAAGCCGCAAGCGCAAGCAGTGGCGCCCCCCACCAAGCTTTGGTCAAAAGTCTCATGAAATCCCCCAAGATATTTTTCCAGCTTATCACGGAAAAGTTGGAATGCCAAAGGCGGTTCGCATAGTTTGCGCTGCCAATGCCCTGGCAAAGCGCACTTGGTATGTCTATCTCTAAAGGCCGAAAACCAAGGATCCAACGCAATGCCGATTAAAATCCCTGCCGAACTTCCCGCCTATGACGTGCTGCGGCGCGAGGGCGTGATGGTCATGGATGACGGCACGGCGGCGCGGCAAGATATCCGGCCTTTGCGCATTGGGCTGCTGAACCTGATGCCCAAGAAGATCCAAACCGAAACGCAGTTTGCGCGGCTCATCGGCGCGACCCCACTCCAGATCGAATTCAGCCTGATCCGCATGTCCGAGCACCAAACCCGCAACACCGCTGCGGAGCATATGGAGAGCTTTTACCGCCCCTTTTCCGATGTGCGCGCAGAGAAATTTGACGGTCTGATCATCACGGGCGCGCCCATCGAGCATTTGGCCTTTGAAGAGGTGAGCTATTGGGACGAGCTGACCGAGGTGATGGATTGGACCCAAACCCATGTACACGCCACCTTTGGCGTTTGCTGGGGCGGCATGGCGCTGATGTATCACTTTCACCGCATTCCCAAACATATCCTATCGCACAAGCTTTTTGGCGCGTATCGCCATGCCAATCTTGCCCCGTCCAGCCCCTTTTTGCGCGGGTTTTCGGACGATTGCATCATCCCCGTCAGCCGCTGGACCGAAATGCGCAGTGCCGAGGTGACCGCAGCAGGTCTGCCTATCCTCCTCGGCTCCGACGTGGCCGGCCCGGCGCTGATCGAGGACCCGGCCCACCGCGCGCTCTATGTGCTGAACCATTTCGAGTATGACAGCGGGACTTTGGCCGAGGAGTATCAGCGGGACCTCACGGCCAATCAGGTCGAAGGCGCGCAGATCGCGCTTCCCGTTGATTACTTCCCTGGGGATGATCCAGATAGAACGCCGCCAAATCGTTGGCGCAGCCACGCACACTTGCTCTATGGCAATTGGATCAACCAGATCTATCAAACCACCCCGTTCGCGCCGGGTGCGATTGGGACGTAGCGTTTCTTTCAGAGCGGCCCATGATCAGGCTTGCATGTAAGCCGTTACATCGCCTAACCTAGCGGCAACTCGAAATGAAAGGCGCGTGCTATGGCGCCGAAGCGTCCACGTCGCGCGGGCGTGCTTGACAGAACCGGGTCGAGCCCCGTGCAGCCCTGCCAATCTGATCTCTATGCAGCGTTGGATTTGGGCACAAATAGCTGTCGTATGCTCATCGCCCGACCGCAAGGGGCGGGTTTTGATGTTGTGGACAGCTTTTCGAAGTCCGTGCAGCTTGGTATGGGGCTTGAAAGGAGCGGAAAGCTCTCTCAGGCGTCAATGTCTCGGACCATCCATGCGCTGCGTATATGCCAGCAAAAGCTCCGCAAGCACGGGGTGCGCAAAATGCGGCTGGTCGCCACCGAAGCCTGTCGCCGCGCGGAAAACAGCGCAGCCTTGCTTGCGCGGGCGCGGCAGGAGACCGGGCTCGAGCTCAAGGTCATCCCAGCGCAAGAGGAGGCACGTCTGGCGGTGATCTCTTGCGCGCCACTCGTTCACCCACGCACGCAAAACCTCTTGGTTGTGGATATCGGGGGCGGCTCGACCGAGCTTGTCTGGATCGACCTTTCGAATGTCCCGGTAAGCAAACGGCGCCACGCGATCATGCGCTTGGGCGAGGATTTCAAAGCGCCCGCACCCGGCGCCCACGCAGCACAGGTTGTGGATTGGATCTCTGTGCCATTGGGCGTTGCAACGCTGCGCGATCAGTTTATCGACGTGCAAGACGATGCAGCGCGTTTTGCATTGATGAGCTGTTACTTCGAAGACAAGTTGGCGGGCTTTTCCCCTTATCACACGGAAGGGGACCCTCA
>CAYWNJ010000147.1:0-6012 GCA_964459535.1 uncultured Rhodobacterales bacterium | reverse complement strand
GAGCCTTTTTGACCGCGCCGTTGAGGTCGCGGATCCGATGCGCACCGTTGCAGCGCATCTGCCCGAGCGTCCTGCTGGGCGTGTGGTGGTCGTCGGAGCAGGCAAGGCAAGTGCGCGCATGGCAGAGGCGGTCGAGGCCACTTGGGGACCCTGCGAAGGGCTCGTCATCACGCGCTATGGATATGCGCGCCCCTGCGCCGGTATCGAGATCGTAGAGGCGGCGCATCCCGTACCCGATGCCGCGGGTGTCGCTGCGACCGCGCGCTTGTTGGCGCTGCTCGAAGGCTGCCGCGACGGCGATTTTGTCCTTGCGCTGATTTCCGGCGGAGGCTCGGCGCTTCTAACCGCGCCTGCACCGGAGCTTTCGCTAGCCGACAAGCAAGCGGTTACCCGGCAGCTCCTGGCCTCGGGCGCGCCGATTGGCGTGATCAACGGCATCCGCAAGGCGCTCTCTGGGGTCAAAGGCGGGCGGCTTGCGGCGGCGGCGTATCCCGCGCAGATGTTGGCGTTGCTTATCTCAGACGTGCCGGGGGATGACCCTGGCGATATTGCGAGCGGACCCACTGTTGGCCATGATGGTGATGCGAAGCAAGCGCTTGAGGCGCTCAGGCGCTACGGGATCACTCTGCCAAAGGCGGTTGCGGCCTTCCTTGAGAACGGTGGCGCACCGCTTGCGGCAGATGATGCGCGCCTAAGCCTTGTGCGCAACGTGATCTGCGCCGCGCCGTCTCAGTCGCTCGCTGCGGCCGCCGAGCTAGGCCGCTCGGCAGGGCTTTCTGTCGAGATCCTGGGCGATCAAATTGAGGGCGAGGCCCGCGATGTCGCCAAGGCGCATGCGCGCTTGGCCGAGGCAGCTCCACCCGGCACGCTGCTGCTCTCCGGCGGCGAGCTGACGGTAACCCGGCGCGGAGGGGGCATTGGCGGGCCCAATGCCGAATATGCCTTGGCGCTGGCCATTGAATTGAACGGCGCGCCCAGGATCCACGCCATCGCGTGCGATACAGATGGCGTAGACGGCGCCGCAGAGGTTGCGGGCGCGATTATCGGACCTCAGACGCTGGCGCGCACGACCCGCAGCGCTGATGCGGCGCTAGCAGAAAATGACGCGCATCGCTATTTTGAGGCCGCAAATTCACAAGTCATTACCGGTCCGACATTGACAAATGTAAATGATTTCCGCGCGATCCTGACGCTACCCGCAGAGGTTTGACATGCTAGAAGACACCCCCGCCCTTATTTCCCAGATCCGCGACCGGTTCGCCCATGTCGAGGCGTGCCCCCTCTCGGGCCCGCGTATTTTCTTTGAGAATGCGGGCGGCGCGCTCACGCTGAAATCGGTGGTGGACACCAGCGCCTTCTATGCGGCCATCCCAGACAACCAAGGGCGTGACAATGCAGGCGCAAAGGCCCTGATGGAGACCATCGCGACCGCCAAAGCCGATATGGGCGTTTTCTTTGGCGCGTCCAGCGGGCAGTTCTTTGTTGGTGAAAGCGGGACGGAGCTGCTCTTTCGCTTGATCCGAAATGCCATTGCCGCGCGCCCCGGCGATATCATCGGCAGCACGGTGGAACACCCCGCGACGCGCAGTGCGGCGCAGCATTGGGCGGAGGTCTTAGGGTGCCGATATCTCTCAGTCGCACATAACGACGCTCAAGGTTTGGTCACCGCTGAGGCCTATACCGCCATGGTCACGCCGGAAACCCGAGTCGCGACGATCCTGCATACCTCGCCGGTCACCGGTATGGGGATGGATGTAGCCGCAATAGCAGCCGCTATTCGGGCGAAGGCGCCCGAGGCCTTCATCATAGTCGACGGCATTCAGCATGCCTGCCACGGCGGGATTGATATTGAGAGCTATGATATTGATGGCTATGTCGTCTCGCCCTACAAAGTGTTCTCTCGGCACGGGTATGGGGTGGCTTGGGTCTCGGATCGGTTGATGGCTGTCCCGCATGAGCGCTTGATCGGTGGACCTGAGCTCGCGTGGGAATTCGGAACGCGCGATACGGGTGCCTATGCGACATTCTCGGATGTGGTCCGCTATTTTGAGTGGCTTGGCGCTGAGGTCTCGGACGCCGAAACACCCCGCGCGCGCATTTTGGCCGCCGGTCACGCGATCCATGCGCAGGAGAAGGGGCTGACAGATGCGATGCTCTACGGAACAGACAACCTGCCGGGCCTCGCCCATCTGCCGGGCGTTACAATCGTCGGCGGCGCTGAGAATGCTGCGCGAGAGGGGTTGGTCTCGTTCTGGATAGACGGCTATCCGAGCACCGAAGTCGTTTCGATCCTAAACGCGCAGGGGATCCGCACGCATACGCGGAAAGCCGATCATTACTCTGGCAACATCCTAACCCCTCTGGGCCAAGACGCCTGCATTCGCGTATCGGTGTGCCACTATAACACCCGCGCAGAGGTTTCTAAGCTACTCTCGGTACTGGCGGAGTTTGCCGGTTAGACTATGCCTCTTTACCCAAGGAAATTGACGCATTGAATATAGGAGATGGCTGTTATCAGAACCTTCAGGCGCAGTTGCTGCGTCTCTAACTATAGCCTAACGACTGAATTTTGATTCTGTATCCACTCAGCTCCCAGCCATCCGCAGGATGGCAACGCGCCGACCGCCCCCACGGGCGGCGCGTACCGCGCAGCCCTCGGTCGGCTTAAGCGAAGCGGAAACGGCTGCAGATCAATATCAAAATTCAGTCGTCAGGCCATAAATGGAATTTCCATAGCATGTTGCGTTTTGTTTTTCATTCCTTCGTCGTTCTGTTCCTTACGCTTGTGACCCAACTAGGTGGGCTAGCCTGGTTGATTGCGCTTTTCTTTCGTCGAAAACTAATCGCGTTCCTGACAGTTTATGCGACCTTAGCGATAGCCGCGATCTGGATAGCCCCAAACTTTGGTAGGGTCGCCCTTAATTGCTTTGACCGCGGCTCGCTTCAGGTTCAAAGCTGGGCGTATTGCGCGCTTAATCGCAACTACGTCGCCCCAGAGCTCAAAGACGTGCTGATTGAAACTGCGGAAAAGCTGGATCAGCAATATCCCGGCACTCGGACGCTCGTTCTTGATGCGAATTTTCCATTTCTTGATGGGTTCCCTCTGCTGCCGCATTTGTCTCATGACGATGGAAACAAGGTTGATCTTGCGTTTTTCTATCAGGGCAAGACCGGGTATCTGCCCGGAGCGACCCGCTCGCCAATTGGGTATTTTGCGTTCGAATCTGGCCCGACGGATTGCACACCAAGATGGCCAACGCTCCGATGGGATTTTGCTCTTCTTCAACCGCTATGGCGCGCGTATGAGCTAGATGAAGCGCGCACTGCTGCGGCACTTAGGATTTTGTCGAGCGATCAACGTGTCGGAAGAATATTCGTTGAGCCACACCTCGTTCAGTCGCTCCAAGTGGGGCATCCAAATATCCGCTTTCAAGGATGCCGCGCGGCGCGACACGATGATCATATTCACTTTCAGCTAAGGTAGTTGTTGAGGCTATATTTCAAATCGGTGTTTATGTCAGGCCTTAACGCGGTAAAGGGTTGGTGCCGCGCGTGTAGTCTTGCCACTCCGTGATCTCGGGATAGAACATGCCGCGCCATTTGCGCACCCGTGGGTTCATAATACGTCGCCACAGCGGCGGGATCATCGCTGCAATAGTCATCACCGGATATCCGTAGGGCAATTGCGGCGCCTCTGAGGCCGCATAGGTCTGCAAGATCGGAAAGCGCCGGTCGGGTTTGTAATGATGGTCCGAGTGTCGCTGAAGGTTGATCAGCAACCAGTTTGAAGCCTTATGCGCGGCGTTCCAGCTATGGTGCGGCTGCACATGCTCGTATTTTTGACCGCCCAGATATTTGCGGGTAAGTCCGTAATGCTCGATATAGTTGACCAGCTCTAGTTGCCAAACAGCAACCCCTGCCTGCATCAAAAACAAGCCAACCCCGGCCCAACCGCCAAGGATTAACGCCAGCAAAAGACACAGCCCTTGCAGCGCGCCGTAGATCCAAAACGGGTTGCTCTTGTCGTGCCAGGGCAGGTTTTTGCGCGCCAGCATCTCTTTCTCAGCCTCCCAAGCCGACTGCAGCGATTGGCGTAGAACTCTTGGGTAGAACCTATAGAAACTCTCGCCCAGCCGCGCGGTCACCGCATCGCGGGGCGTTGCGACATAGCGGTGATGCACCAGCAAATGCTCGGACCGGAAATGCGCATAAAGAACCATGGCCAGCAGCGCGTCGGCGAGCTGACGTTCCAGCTTGTTCTTTTGATGCATCAGCTCATGCGAATAGTTGATGCCAATCGTGCCAGAGAGCACGCCAACTCCAAAGAAAATGCCAAGCTTTTCACCGGTGCTCAGATGCTCGGCAGGCGCGACATAGGCGATCAGGCCGAAGATCGTCAAAAACTGAAGCGGTGCCCAGGCGAGCGTGATTGCGCGGTACCAATAGAGGTCCTCGTCCGAGGCATCCAAGTCGCCATTGTCCTCCTCAAGCCCAACCGCGAGGTCAATCATGGCAAACAAGTACCAGGTTATGAGCGGCAGCAGCACGATCGTCCAACCGCCATAAAATGCAGAGATCCAAGCGAGGGGAAGCAAGGCAAGTGACACAGCAAAAGGCAGGGCACGGTGTGCGCGGCGCAACTCGGATGCGGGAATGATCATGATCGGACTCGTCTACTTGTTCGCTTTGGCTGAGTATAACGCGCTAGGGGCGGTTGAACAAAGGCGCATTCCGCACCGCAGCGTGTCAGGTTTTGGGAAAATTTGTGGCACTGCGCGCCAGATCAAAAGCTTTGCGCATCAGCGTTGGCAAGTCCGAGGGGCGAAACTGCGCAGGTGTATAAAAAGCACCAACCTTTGAGAGAGCTTCCGACTGCGTGACCTTTAGGTGCAAGATAAGATGAAAATGCGTGAAGGTGTGACGTACTTCGCCTGGAACATCGTGCCAAATACCATCGATGGGGGGCAGTGTTTGCGGAATCGGAGCACTCTTATCGACCCAAGCGCTACCGGGCCAGCCGAGCATCCCGCCGAGCAAACCTTGCGGAGGCCTGCGCTCTAACAGCCAAGCGCCGTCAGAGCGGCACGCCAAATATGCAAGACCATGGCGCGTGGGCTTTGGTATCTTCGGTAATTTGCGTGGAAGCTCCGGCGCGGTGCCTGCCTTGCGTGCGCGGCAAGGCTCGCGCCAGGGGCAGATGCCACAAGTCGGGGATTTTGGCGTGCAGATCGTCGCGCCCAGATCCATAACCGCTTGGGCATAGTCGCCGGGTCGGTCCTCCGGCGTTAAAGCGCTTGCATAGGCCGTCAGGGTTTTCTTTGCTTTGGGTAGGGGCGCGGGATCATTATGCAAACGCGCCATCACCCGCTCGACATTCCCATCAACAACGGTCAGCGGAAGGTCAAATGCAATCGCGCCAATCGCAGCCGCAGTATAGGGTCCAATGCCTGGCAAAGCGCGCAAGGCCGCGTGATCGGCGGGGAATGCGCCGCCATGCGTCTCGACCACCAGGCGCGCACATTTGAGCAAATTCCGCGCGCGCGCATAATAGCCCAGACCCGCCCATTCCGCCATGACGGCCTCATCTTCCGCCTCTGCGAGTGCCCGCACATTGGGCCAACGCTGCATAAAGCGCTGGAAATAGGCGGTGACGCTGGCAACCGTGGTCTGTTGCAGCATAATCTCGCTAAGCCAGACTGCATAGGGATCAGGCCGCGCGCCAGCTTTGCGCCCGGTCGGCGGGGTCCGCCAGGGCATCGCCCGTGCATGCGCGTCATACCAATCGAGTAATTGAGCACTCAGGTCACGCAAATTTCAAAATCTCCATCTGGCAGCAGCGGCGCATTCAACTATGATAGCTTCGAAGAGAAAAGGATAAAGATGGCGCGGCGCGATTCCACGACAAAAGGCTTTAAGCAAACGGCAAGCCTTCTGACCAAGCAGATACGCGCGGGCGCTGAAAGCCGCGGGTTTGCGGAATCGCGGCTGCTGACACGGTGGCCAGAGATCGCA
>CAYWNJ010000146.1:0-6021 GCA_964459535.1 uncultured Rhodobacterales bacterium | reverse complement strand
GCGCGATGATCGAAAGCATCGAAGGCAAGCGCGGCCTGCCGCGCCATCGCCCCCCCTATGTAGCGCAAGTCGGTCTCTTCGACCGCCCGACCCTGGTTCACAATGTCGAGACGCTGCATTGGATCGCTCGGATCTGCCGCGAAGGACCCGAAGTGCTCAGCAGCACGGTCCATAATGGCCGCACCGGTTTGCGCAGCTATTCGGTTTCAGGTCGGATCGCGCGCCCAGGCGTCTATCTTCTGCCCGCCGGATCAACAATCACCGAGATCATCGACGCAGCAGGCGGCATGGCAGAGGGCCATATCTTCAAAGCCTATCAACCCGGCGGCCCTTCTTCAGGGCTCTTGCCCGCAAGCCTGAACGACGTCCCGCTTGATTTCGATACGCTCCAGCCACTTGGCACGTTCATTGGATCAGCCGCGGTTGTCGTCTTATCGGATCAAGACCGCGCCCGCGATGCCGCACTTAACATGCTCCGCTTTTTCGAGGATGAAAGCTGCGGCCAATGTACCCCGTGCCGCGTGGGCTGCGAAAAGGCGGTCAAGCTGATGCAGGCCGAAACCTGGGACCAATCCCTGCTTGAAGAGCTTTGCACGGCGATGGCCGACGCCTCGATCTGTGGATTGGGGCAAGCGGCACCAAATCCAATTCGGTCGACGATAACGCATTTCCCCGAAGAGCTCTAATCGCACCGATGAGCGCACTCGAAGAAATCGTCTTGCGCCAATCACTGCTTTGGGCCGGGATCATAACCGGCTTAGGTTTTGCAACGATATACGCGGCCGCATTCTGTTATCGCGATCCAAGCCTCATCAAAACCGTGATCAAAGCCGGTCTGCTCACCGCATTCATCATCGCCGGGATCGCTGGTTTCGCCAACCCGATTGTACTCTTGGCTCTGGTCATGGCCCTCCTCGGCGACATCGCCCTGTCGCGCGATGGGGACGCCATGTTTTTGAACGGCCTTATTGCCTTTGCCCTCACGCATGCCCTCTATATTTATGTATTCTGCACGCTCATCTCCGCCGCGCCCATCGCTCCGTCTGCGATCTTCGCCCTCGGCGCGCTGTGTCTCTTTGCGGCATCTAGCGAGCGTTGGCTGATCCCCCATGTCGGCACGCTAAAATGGCCTGTCCGCCTTTACATATTCTTACTCACCGCAATGGGCACCGCCGCGCTCTTATTGCCCGCAGACTATAGACTAGCGACCCTCGGCGCGTTGGCGCTCATCTTGTCTGATCTCGTTCTCGGCCTTCAGCGCTTCCGTCTGCGCCAAAGCGCGCCAAGACAAATGATAGCATCCCTGTCTATCTGGACGCTCTACGCGATAGGCCAGACCTTGATCTTCACCGGTGTTGGCTTTGCGCAACCACTCTTTCTAATCCCGTAAAAGGTGATTAGATCAGACGCGAGAAGATCACGGACCGACTATGGCGTTTTTCCAGAAACTCAAAGAAAGCCTCTTTAAATCCTCTTCAAAGATTGAAGAGGATCTCGAGGCGCTCGTCGAACAAGGTGACCCACCAAAGCCACCCGGTTCAGAGAGCGAAAATGGCCCAGGGTTTGTCGACCGACTGCTCGGACGTAAAGGCGATGCCGCCCGGCGCGTGCTAGATCATGCAATGCTGGAAGAGCTCGAAGAGCTTCTGATCACCGCAGACATGGGGGTAGATACGGCGCTAAAGATCTCCGCCGCGCTCGCCGACGGGCATATGGGACGCAGACTGTCGAGCCAAGAAATCAAAGCGCTCCTCGCAAACGAAATCACCCAGATCATGGAGACCGTGGCACGCCCCTTACCACTCTATCCCAAAACGCCGCAAGTCGTCTTGGTTGTTGGCGTAAACGGTTCGGGTAAGACCACAACCATAGGCAAACTCGCCAGCCAATTCAAAGCCGCTGGGAAATCTGTTCTGATCGCCGCAGGCGACACCTTCCGCGCCGCCGCCGTCGAACAATTAGCAGTCTGGGGAACACGCGCGAATGTTCCGGTCCTCACGGCAGACGAAGGATCAGACCCAGCCAGCCTCGCCTTTGACGCCGTCGCGCAAGCTCAACGCGACAATGTAGATCTGCTCATGATCGACACCGCCGGTCGCCTCCAAAACCGCACGGATCTTATGGAGGAACTCGCGAAAATCGTCCGCGTCATCCGCAAACACGACGACAGCGCCCCCCACAACACGCTTCTAGTGCTGGACGCGACCACCGGGCAAAACGCGCTGAACCAAGTCGAGATCTTCCAATCCGTCGCTGATGTCAGCGGCCTCGTAATGACAAAACTCGACGGCACGGCAAAAGGCGGCGTCCTCGTCGCCCTTGCCGACCGCTACGGCCTACCCATCCACGCCATCGGGGTTGGAGAACAGCTCAGCGACCTGCAAGCCTTCGACCCTAAAGATTTCGCCAACGCACTGATCGGCCTGGAATGACTCCTGCCTTCCTCTTGCCAAAAATATCCAAATCCCGCGCGTTCCCAAAAACACAACGCCACACTCAAAGCGCCCAAACGAACACGCCTTCCACCCTATGACCGACTGGCTAATCAGCATCGAAGGCACCCCCAAAGGCCACCAAATCGCCCTCCTGCTGGCTCTACTCGCCGCCTTTCTACACGCCGTATTCGGCGCATTACAAAAAGGCCGACACGACCCTTGGCTAACCCGCGGCGCCATCGACATCAGCTATTGCCTGATGGCCGCCCCCTTCGCGCTTTTTCTCGTCCCCTGGCCCGAGCCACATATGTGGCCAATCTTTGCCACCGTCTTCGCGATCCACACGATCTATAAATGCCTCCAAGCTTGGGCCTATACCAAAGGGGCCTATACCGTCGTCTACCCCGTCGTGCGCGGCTGCGGGCCCTTCTTTACCGTCATCGGAGCATACCTCCTCTTTGGCGAGACATTTGCCGCCCTGCAATGGCTCGGGGTCGCAGTTCTAATGCTCGGCATATTTGGCCTTGCCGCCTACAATCTCACCCATATCCAAACCGAACGAGAAACCCTATCCAGCGCATTGATCCTAGCCGTAATAACGGGCCTCTTCGTCGCACTCTATACGACCTATGACGCCTATGGTATCCGCGCGACCGCCGACCCGTTCACCTTTTTGGCCTGGTTCTTCATGATCGACGGCCTCGCATTGCCCCCCGTTGCCGCCATCCGCTGGTGGCGCCTGGCAGACAGACCAACCCTTGGCCCACTGATGCTACGCGGTGCATTTGGCGGGCTTGTCGCATTTGCTAGCTTCGGCTCGATTATGCTTGCCACGCGCCTTGACAAGGTCGGTGAAGCCGCTGTCTTGCGCGAAACATCAACCGTCTTTGCGGCCCTCATCGGCTGGCTTATCTTAAAAGAAACCGTTGGCCCGAGGCGCATGGCCCTGATGGCTTTGATCGCAACCGGAGCCGTGATCGTGGAGTTAGGCGGATGAATGACACAGACAAACCCATCAACCCAATCACAAAGCTCATACTAGAGCTCGGACCCATCGCCCTATTTTTCATCGCATATTTGCGATTAAAGGACCGCAGCTTTGAAATTTCCGGCACCAGCTATGACGGCTTTATCGTGGTGACCGCAGCTTTTGTCCCCGTCCTAGTCCTCTCAACCGGCGCACTCTGGTGGCTCACGGGCAAGCTCAGCCGAATGCAGGTTGCCACCCTCATTCTGGTGATCCTCTTTGGCGGCCTGTCCGTTTGGCTCAATGACGAACGATTTTTTAAGATGAAACCGACAGCCATCTATGTGCTTTTCGGAAGCCTCTTGGCGCTCGGGCTATTGCGCAGGCAGTCATGGCTTAAATACGTCATGGAAGAGATGATGCCGCTCACCGACACGGGCTGGATGATACTCACCCGCCGCTTGATGTTGTTTTTCTTTGGCCTCGCCGTGCTGAATGAAGCCGTCTGGCGCCTGACCAGTACCGAGACTTGGGTCTACTTCAAGACCTTCGGCCTAACCATTGCAGTCTTCGTATTTTTCATAACCCAGAGCCGCCTCTTCGAAACGCATGGCCTGCCCGAAACCAAAGACTAGCCGCCACAAGTCATCGCTCGCACCATAGCGCTCTTACTATAGGGGCCGATGGGTTCCCGCGCAATTTTCCCGTCAACAAGACGCGAGGCGATGATATTCCGCCAGCCCACATCTGCCGTGAGGATCTCAGGATACCCCGCGCAGCTCCGCAAACCACCCTCAATAAACGCATCCCCAATGCGATGATTAGTGAGCCCCGGCGCGTCAGCCACCGGATGCAACGCCCGATCTTCGTATCGCCAAACCCGAAGCACTTTTGCCAAATGCGGTCGATCAATATAAGCCAGCTCCACCTGACCATCTTGATCAAGATCACCAATCGCCGCTGGTGCCAACCAACGATACCGCTGACCAATATAGGGCGTCGCCACTTCGACCAAACCACCAGAAGCGCCATCAATCACATAAACAACCAATCGCGCGCCGCGCGTATAGCTCGACTGCACAACCACAATCTCCGGCTTTCGATCGCGATCCAAATCAACAACGCGCGGCGCTATGTCCTCATAAACATGCGAGGGTTTTAAAACCACCGTCTCCGTCCGATGGGCAAGCGCATCCGGCTTTGTGGGTCCCCACTCAACCGACAGCTCGTCCCATTCCGGAACCGAGCCCAAAACCCCGTGACCATACCGCACAGGGCCAGGTACATCGACCAAGCAAACCCGGAGGATGTAAGCACCGTCGCCATCGGCGCAGGCAGTTGCATACTCGGCAAACGCCGATGGCGCCCCCGCCAAACACATCAGCCACACAGCACAACAGCGCAGTGCGCCGCGGGCGAAAGCGGGCCAACAGCGCAAGAGCAGACGCGGCGCCCGGCTCAACTCAAATCTGCTTTTCCGGCATCTGCACCACAAGGCCATCCAGCGCATCCGTCACTTTAAGCTGGCAGGTCAGGCGCGAACGGGTCTCATCCGGCTCGTAAGCAAAATCGAGCATATCCGCTTCCATATCATCCTTCTTTGGCAACTTCTCGACCCAGTCAGGATGTACATAGACATGGCAGGTCGAGCACGCGCACGCACCGCCACAATCCGCCTCAATACCAGGAATGTTATTGTCGCGCGCACCTTCCATAACAGTCAGCCCGTTCGCGACGTCAACGACATGCTCTTTGCCGCCATATTCGATGTAAGTGATCTTGGCCATCAGGATCCTCGAGTTTGAACGCAGCCTTCCTAGCCGGGGCAGATAAACCGTGCCAGCCCTTTTTTGAGCCTCAATGCAAAACCTTGCAAAGAGGCGTAAATTTTCCGTTTTTGTTCGCATGATTTACAGCTTGTTTTGTTCAATCAGAAACATGTCGCATTCAAATTCGCGTTCGAGGCAAAGCCGAGAGGCAGCGAATTTGAATCCAATTTGTCAAAACACGCTCTAACATGCGCAACAGACTAGCCTGACGCGCCCAGCATCGCTATTGTGCCCAAAAGCCCAGTCAGAGGCATTTCGAGCATGATACGTCTTCTCTTTGTCGCGATGCTACCGCTTGCGGGCTGCGCAGATTTTGTGCCGCAAACCGAAGAGAAACCACAAGCCCGTCTGGTCAAAAGCGCCCCCCCCGGCGCCGCCCCTGGTACGTGCTGGGGTTACAAGGTCGTCCCAGCAGTGATCGAAACGACCAAAGAAGATGTCTTGGTTAGACCTGGGCTTGTTCCCCAAGGCGGCCTTCTCCAGCACACCGCAATCTATCAAACCACTCAGCAAAAAAAAATTGTCACGCCGCGGCAAGACATTTGGTTTGAGGTTCCCTGCCAAGACAAGCTGACCCCAGAGTTCATTTCTTCTCTGCAACGCGCCCTGACCGCACGAGGTTATTACAAAGGAGCCATTTCTGGCCGCCTCGACCGACGTACGCGCAGAGCCGTGCGCGCGTTTCAGGCTCCGAGCGGGCTTGATTCGGATATCTTGAGCGTCGAAACCGCGCGCAAGCTCGGTCTAATCGCCGTCAAACGCGACACCAGCGCGTAGGTAAAACTCTGTT
>CAYWNJ010000145.1:0-6080 GCA_964459535.1 uncultured Rhodobacterales bacterium | reverse complement strand
CGCGCCGACCGCCCCGTTTTGCCGGAGGCAAACCTACGGTTTGACGGGCGGCGCGTACAGCGCCACCCCTGATCGGCTTGAGCAAAGCGGAAACGTTTGAAGATTGACTCCAAAAGGGATGCTACCGGCGTCAGCCGGTAGTGGTTCACTTTGGACCTGAGCCATATGGCGATCATTCGGATAGCGCTGCCGTTCAAACCGTAGGTTTGCCTCCGGCAAAATGCGGGCGAAACGGCACGTCGGGGCTTTTCGATCTCGTCCTTAACATTCCCAGATCAATCCGCCCAAATGCCGATTATCGGGACATTCGTTCAATATGGCCGCGAAGCTCCTCCGCCTCTTGGCGGGCGTCGCGAAGCCCTTCCATTGCAGCGCGCAGCTCGGCCTCTGTCTGACTGAGCTGATTGGTCAGTTCTGCCTCGCGCTGTTGCAAATAGGTGATCGCCTGATCGCGCGTCTCCTCGGCTTCGTGCAATTCTTGGCTCATGCGTTCCAATTCCGCTACGTCACCAGCGGCGACGCGGGTAAAGCGACCGATCAGCCAGTTTGCAAACCAGCCCAGGCAAAAGGCCACGAATAGGACGATCGCCGTCCAGACAACAAACTCCGTCCCGTTCATTGGTCTTCTTCCTCATCATTGGTGGCGAATTGCTCATCCGCGCCCTCTGCCCCGCTCTCGTCGGCTTGAGGGTTGCTCACTTGGATAAGCTTGAATTCAATGCGCCGATTGGCCTCGCGCCCCGCATCAGTCTCATTGTCAGCCACCGGTTCGGCCTCACCATAGCCTTGCGCAACGAAATTGACGGTGCGCACCCGCCTTGCCCGTAACTCGTTGAGGACCGATTGCGCCCGCGCCTGGCTGAGGTTGAGGTTCATCTCTTCCCGTCCTTGGCTGTCCGTGTGGCCTTGGATCTCTAGCCGTAACGCCCCACAATCGCGCAGCACTTCGGCAATCTCATCCATCGTTCCCAAAGCGCTGGTGTTGATCGTGGCACTACCTGGCTCGAACGCGATTTTGTTTTCTTGCAGAATTTCGCCGATTTGCGCCTCACATTCCTCTGGAGTTGGCAGGGCAACGATAGGTTCGACCTTTTTGCGATAAAGCACGTTGATCTCGTATATTTCCGCCTCGCCTAGTTTGTCCGCGAGCAGCGTGGCAATACGGGCAGAGGCCCCCTCTTCGCTGGACGCGCCAGAGATTGAGACGATACTGGGCGTCACGCGCACCACGCCGTTGGACAGGTTCGAGAGTGCCTCAAGCGCGCTGAGCACCCGCGTTGGCCAATCTGTAGGCAGACCCTCGACAATACGGGCGGCGGTGTAGACATTCTCCGAGCCAAAACGAGACTTCGCGTAGCTATCGGCGACCCGGCGCAGGCTGGCATCGCTAAGACGGCCGCGCAATTGCACCTGACCTTCGGGGCTTAGCGTGGCGGTGAACTCTGGTGGTCCGACATCTGGGTCAACGGTCTCAGGAAGCTTGGCATAGAGTGCGAAAACCTCGGGAAGCGTGGCTTCGAGCTCGCCCACCACCCGGTCAAAGTGTTGCTGGTCGATGCCTTCAGCCGCCAAAAGCGTGATGTCTGCATCCGAAAACGTGACTGACCCAGCGCCAAGGCTGGCGACCGCACCAATGCCTGCGACGACGGCATCGCCCCAACGCGGGGTTGGCACGCCTAAGCCGACAACGCAGCGGGCGGGGCCAGTTAGGCCCGCTTCGGTAGCGGCCTCAATAATCTGCGCCTCGGCGCGGGTGCTGTCCGCGCTGCAGGCGTCAAAGCGCCCGCCTTGGGCATCTTTGACAAACCGGAGGGTAAAAGGTGTTATGACGGGTCGCGGCGCTGAAATGTTCAGTGATAGGCGCAAGCCGGGTGGCGCCGCGCGGGTAAGGCGCTGCTCAAGGCGGGTCTTATCTCGGGCACTGTCGCTGATGGCTGTAATTTCGACCCGGCCCGCGCTGACGGAAACCTTGGCCCGCGGAAGCGAGTCGATTGCGGCCATCGCATATCCAAGCGCGTCATCCCATCCTCTGGGCTCTGGGAAATCCGCAATTTCGATCAAATCTGTTACGGATTGGTCCCGTCCGCTTAGGTCGGTAAAATGTGCGATGATGGCGCTTCGGTCTGCGCTGGCGGGCATAAGACCGATGATCGAAATCCCCGCGTCATTGCGCAATATCTCGGCGGAAAACTCGGGCACGATCAGGGCGGCGGTCGCGGCGACCTGCATTTCATCAATCACGCGCGCCGCATCGACGACGGTTCCGACGGTCAAGAGGGCGGCAAACCGCTCGGCTTCGGTTGGCGCGATCCCGGCGAGCCGAACGGTCAGCCCATCCGCCTCAACCTCGGCCCACGGCGCTCCGGCACGGTCGAGGGCTGTTCGAATATGGGTTTCTGACCGGTCCTGAATCTGCTGCACGGTGAATTGGGCAACGACGAAAGACAGGCCCGCAGCCGCAGCAAAGGCTGTGACGTTAATCAGGAATGTCGACAATCGCATTGGATCTTCCCGTCGATGAGTGCCTAGGGGCTCTGATACGCAGCAACGCGCGCGGTTTCAATCATACGAACAGGGCCAAGCAAAAAAAGGCCAAGGCCAGGAGGCCCGCATCCCGGTTCGAGCGAAAAACCTGCATACAGCTGCTTGGGATCGCCAGGTCAACGCGGCGGAGCTGCCGGGTCATATGCCAAGCCATCACGGCAGGCGCGCCGAGGGCGCAAAGCAGGGCCCAACCTATGCCCTGGGCACCGAGCGCGGCCAACATGGCGAGGCCCATGAGAATGACGGTCGCGATCAGAAACAATCTGAGCCAAAAATGCGTATGCGCGCCAAAAAGCCGCGCCGTACTTTTAACGCCGATCAGCGCGTCATCTTCGATATCCTGATGCGCATAGATCGTGTCATAGAAAAGAGTCCACGCGATCCCCGACAGGTAGAGCGCAATCGGCCCGGCGCTGAGAGATCCGCTATGCGCAGCCCAGCCGAGCAGCGCGCCCCAATTAAACGCGAGCCCTAGGAAGACTTGCGGCCACCAGGTGAAGCGTTTGGCAAACGGGTAAATCGCGACGGGAAGTAAGGCGAGCACGCCCAGCCAGATTGCTGTCCAATTGAAGCTTAGCAAGAGGACTAGGGCGAGGCCACTTTGCATCCCCATCCAAAGGAAGGCACCGCGCAGGCTGACCTGGCCAGAGGGCAACGGTCTGCTGCGCGTACGTGCGACCTTAGCGTCAATCTCGCGATCCGAGATATCATTCCACGTGCAGCCCGCCCCGCGCATGAGCCAAGCGCCGAGCGCACAAGCCACCCCGATCCAAAGATCCCCCCATCTTGCGTCCCCTCCGGCCAGCATCGCCAGCGCGAGGCCCCACCAACAGGGGATGAGCAAGAGCCATGTTCCAATCGGACGATCCGCGCGCGACAAGCGGAGATAGGGGCGCGCCCATCGCGGCGCGCGGTGATCTACCCAATTGCCGGGCGCGGCATCTACGATTTGGCCATCTGGTATTTGCCCCGCCTGTCGCATAGCCTCGCCCCCATGGCCGCAAAGATCCGCCTCTACGTAGACCACCCGCTGGAGGCGGGGCAACTGGTCCCGCTGTCGCGGGAGCAAGCGCATTATCTCTTTGGGGTGATGCGGATGACTGTCGGCGGCGCGGTTGCGCTCTTCAACGGGCATGACGGTGAATGGCAGGCGGAGATTGTTGAGACAGGCAAGCGCGGCGGCCTCTTGCGCGCCACAAGGCAAAGCGCGGCGCTGCAACTGCCCCCGGACCTCTGGCTGCTCTTTGCCCCGATCAAGAAGGCTCGGACTGATTTTATCGTTGAAAAGGCGGCGGAGCTCGGGGTGCGGCGTATTTTACCCGTTCAGACCGAGTTTACGAATACGACACGGCTGCCCCATGCCCGCCTTGTCGCCCACGCCATCGAGGCGGCAGAACAATGCGGCGGCACATTTGTGCCCGAAGTGGCAGAGTTGACCCCGCTTGCTTCCGTGCTCAAGGATTGGCCAAGCGACCGCGCGCTGATGTTCTGCGATGAAGAGCTTGCGGGCGCGGCACATGGCTTGCCTAATCGCAAGGGTCCATGGGCGATCCTAATTGGGCCCGAAGGGGGCTTCTCAGAGCGGGAGCGCACGCGGATTGCCTCCCTTGAGCAAAGCTACAGCGTGTCACTTGGT
Source organism: uncultured Rhodobacterales bacterium (assembly GCA_964459535.1). Taxonomy (GTDB): domain Bacteria; phylum Pseudomonadota; class Alphaproteobacteria; order Rhodobacterales; family Rhodobacteraceae; genus JBCBCP01. The sequence continues at coordinate 1,900 of CAYWNJ010000145.1, read as the reverse complement.
CCCCGTATTCTGCGCGCTGACACAGCGGCAGTCGCGGCACTGGCGCTTTGGCAATCGGCGCTTGGGGATTGGGCGTAATGCGTTCTGCTTAAACCTAGGCACCCAGCGGTCATTCTGATAGCGCCGTTCCGAGGGGAGGCGCAATCGCGCCGCCCCGTGGGGGCGGAACGGCGCGGCGCAACGGTTCCCGTTGCGCGGGGCAAAATTTCGAGGCGGGGTTCTCAGGTCTAAAGTCAAGCGCTTTAGCCAAATACCGCTTGATAGCGTCGCTCTGTCTCGCTTGCGTCGATACAGCTGAGAAGCAGCGTCATTTCTCCTAGTTCTGGATGCGAAAGGGGAAAGGACCCTTGTTGAAAGCCTTTATCCGTCGGACCATCGAAGAGCAGAGTGAATTGCTGTCGCGGTGGGATCTCTTCGCCGTCAATGATAACGGGTCTGTCACGCAGCGGACCTTTGTCAAAGATCTGCACGTCCATCAGACGTAGTTCAATCACGGCTTCTTGGGCACGAAGCTCAAACACATCCTGAATATGCGGCATGAATGTCTCGGCGGTGACAGTGGCTAGCGTGTCCATGCGCGCTTCTCCAAGTTGTTTTGGGCGCTGCCAGCTTTGCAGCCTAAAACCTCTCGCGCAACCGGATTCTCGTGTCCCAGGACTAGTGCCGGATGTACTGCCGCGCGAGAAAGGCTTGATCGCCAGAAGGGATCGACCTATACGCGCGGAGCGGCGCGAGGCCGCACGTAGAATCAAGAAACGCCGCGTTTGGCCCGTCATCGCTTCGTGGGTCATATCCGGCAAAGGAGAAGCGATATGAAACTTCACGAACTCAGCGATAATCCAGGTGCCGCAAAGCGCAAGACACGGGTCGGGCGCGGTCCAGGCTCGGGCAAAGGCAAGACCGCGGGTCGCGGTATCAAGGGCCAGAAATCACGGTCCGGTGTTGCGATCAACGGGTATGAAGGCGGGCAAATGCCCCTCTATCAACGCCTGCCAAAGCGCGGTTTTAACAAGCCGAACCGCAAAGAATTTGCGGTTGTAAACCTTGGTTTGATCCAGAAATTCGTTGATGCGGGTAAGCTGGATGCGTCCGCGCCGATTGACGAAGATGCGCTGGTCGCGTCGGGTCTGGTGCGCCGCAAGCGCGATGGCGTGCGTGTGCTGGCCAAAGGAGAGATCAGCGCGAAACTGACCCTTTCCGTGACAGGCGCCTCGAAGTCTGCGATCGACGCGGTGGAAAAGGCTGGCGGTTCTTTGACCCTCGCCAGCGCGACAGAGGTTTCCGAGTGAGCCAAAGCTTGCCCTTGTGGCACGGCGGCATGACGCTTACATTTACAGTCGCATAGACCCATAGCGCCGCCCGCCCTCGATGTTGGTGGGGCGGCGTTATCGCAAAAAGGATGCCCACATGGTTTCAGCCGTCGAGAACATGGCCGCCAACACAAGTTGGTCCGCTTTGGGTAAGGCCACCGACCTGCGCAACCGGATTTTCTTTACGCTGGGGCTGCTGATCGTCTACCGGATCGGCACGTTCATCCCAGTGCCTGGCATTGACGGGGCGGCACTTCAGCAGTTCATGCAAGACGCGGGCCAGGGTATTGGCGGTATGGTCAGCATGTTCACCGGCGGCGCGCTCGGGCGGATGGGCATCTTTGCGCTGGGTATCATGCCTTATATTACGGCCTCGATTGTCATTCAGCTTATGACCTCGATGGTGCCCAGCCTGGAGCAGCTTAAGAAAGAGGGCGAGCAAGGGCGTAAGAAAATCAACCAATATACCCGATACGGAACGGTGGGCCTGGCTACGGTGCAATCCTATGGCCTGGCCGTTAGCCTGCAAAGCGGGGATTTGGTCACCAATCCGGGCGGATTTTTCATTGCCTCCTGCATGATCACGCTGG
>CAYWNJ010000144.1:0-6085 GCA_964459535.1 uncultured Rhodobacterales bacterium | reverse complement strand
AGCGCGTCGTTGATCCGCAATTTGCTGGTTGAGCAGCGCACTGGCGCTGTGCGGTGTCGCGAGAGCGGTCCTTGGATGGCGGGCCAAGACGTGACCGAGATTTGGGAGATTGGCGCGGGCAAAGCGCTATGCGGGATGATCCGCCGTATTGACCGATCCATTGCAACGCGCGCGATTGGCACCCCAGAGGATGTCGCCGCAGCGCAATCATAACAGCGAGGTTTGAATGTTTGATCTATCCGGAAAAACTGCGCTGGTGACCGGCGCCTCTGGCGGTATCGGGGCTGAGATTGCCCGCGCGCTTCACCACGCGGGGGCAACGGTCGGCTTGAGTGGAACGCGGGTTGATCCGCTAAATGCGCTTGCCGCTGACCTGACCGACCGCGTGCATGTTTTGCCCTGCAACCTGTCGGATATGTCTGCCGTCGATGCCCTGCCCAAGCAGGCAGCAGAGGCTATGGGCGGGCTTGATATCCTCGTGAATAACGCAGGCATCACCCGCGATAATCTCTTTATGCGCATGTCCGAAGACGAGTGGCAGTCGGTGCTTGATGTGAACTTGACCGCGACAATGCGGCTCTGCAAGGGCGCAATCCGCGGCATGATGAAGGCCCGTTGGGGCCGAATTATAAATGTCAGTTCGATCGTGGGGGCAACGGGCAATCCGGGGCAGGCGAATTATGCAGCCTCTAAGGCGGGCATGATCGGCATGTCCAAAAGCCTCGCTTACGAGGTGGCGGGGCGTGGGATTACTGTGAACGCGATTGCGCCGGGGTTTATCGCGACAGCCATGACAGATAAGCTGACGGATGATCAAAAGGCGTCAATCATGACGCAGATCCCGGCGGGCCGTATGGGGGACGCCACTGAAATCGCAGCCGCAGCCGTTTATCTTGCAAGCGCAGAGGCGGGCTATGTGACCGGTGCAACCTTGCATATCAATGGCGGTATGGCCATGTTATAAAGGGTCCTGCCTGGCCCTTGCCATCTGCCAAAGATATGCTATAGGCGGCGCAGACTGCGGCTGAGCCTGTCTCAGTTCAAAGCCGCCCCAAGGGGCACGATCGGGCCTCGGCCCACCACTTGAGGGCGCCAATAAGCCCTATGAAATGAGGAATAGGATATGAGCGACGTCGTAGACCGCGTAAAAAAGATCGTTGTAGAGCATTTGGGTGTTGAAGAGGACAAGGTCACCGAATCGGCCTCGTTCATCGACGATTTGGGCGCAGATTCGCTGGATACCGTTGAGCTTGTCATGGCTTTCGAAGAAGAGTTCGGCATCGAAATCCCTGATGATGCGGCTGAGACCATTCAGACTTTTGACGATGCGGTAAAGTTCATCTCCGCAGCGCAAAGCTAAGCGCCCGCTCTTTATTATCAGGACAATCGCAGCGCCCTTCCGTTTGGACGGGCGCTTTTTCGTTGTGGCGAAATATCTCTATTGCGTAAGCCTCGGTCTTGGCCAAAACTAAACACGAGCCAAGATACGAGACGCATGAACCGGATTATTCCCACAATCAATACAGCGCGCCTGACACTGCGGGCTATGCGTCCAACTGATTTTGACCGGTTTGCCGAGATTTGGGCGTCCGACGAAGTGACCGCTCATATCAATGGCCCGCTAAGTCGCGACGCCGCTTGGGGGTCGTTCCTGCGCAACGCGGGCCATTGGCAAATCACCGGTTTCGGGCAGTGGGGGATCGAAGTGCACCAAAGCAAGCGTTTGGTTGGACAGGTCGGCTTTTTCTATGGCGCGCGGGGATATGGCCCCGAATTTGATGCGGTCCCCGAGGCCGGGTGGGTTCTAAGCCCCGATGCCCAGGGGTTAGGCTATGCGCGCGAAGCCACCGCCGCTGCGCATGACTGGTTTGACCGGGTTATCAAAGGCGCGCTTGTCTGCCAGATAGCTGCTGCACATGAGAACTCGCTAAGGCTCGCCGAACGCCTGGGTTATGTGGCGCTGACCACACGCGAAGAGGGCGCATTGCGGCTGCTGTCGCGCCGTCACCCACCGGGAGAAACTATGCGATGAGCGATCTGGCCAAAATGTTCGGCGGCGGACCCGTTGACCGTTTTTTGGGTCTGCCAGGCGGCGATCTTGAGGCCCCGGCGGGCGAAATTGTGATCTTTGGCGCGGATAGTGCAACCCCCTACCCATCCATTGGCCCCTATTGCGCGGGCGCGGCGCAGGTAATCCGCGCGGCCAGCGCAGACTCTGCGAACCGGCTGGATCGGATCAACTTTGATACCGGCCAACCGGTCTTGCCAACAGGCGTCGCGATCGAGGATGCGGGCGATGTGCCCTACAGCAGCAATCCGAGCGACATGCGCCAGCGGATCCGCAACGCAACCGGCGCGATCCTGCAAGCGGGCGGTGTTCCTGTGGTGCTGGGCGGCGATGATTCCGTGCCCATCCCGATGCTCCAAGCCTTTCAGGACCGCCACATACACATCCTGCAAATCGACGCGCATATTGACTGGCGCGATAACGTGCAAGGAGAGACGATGGGGCTTAGCTCGACCATGCGCCGTGCCTCTGAGATGAAGCATGTGGGCGCGATTGTCCAAATCGGGCAGCGCGGTGTCGGCTCTGCCGGGCCCGAGGATTTACGCGCGGCCGAGCGCTATGGCGCGGTTCTTGTGCCGGGCCAGGATGTGGGGCGCGGGGGCGTTGCGGTTGCCTTGGCCGCCGTGCCGCCTCGGGATGAGGTGGTTATCTGCTTGGACGTTGATGCGCTTGATCCTGCGCTTATGCCTGCGGTGATTGCGCCAACGGCGGGTGGTTTGGGATATTGGGACGTTATTCGACTGGTCCAGGGCTTGGCGGGCAAGGCGCGCATCGCAGGCTTTGCTTTGGTCGAGTTCAAACCGGACGCGGATCGTGATGGCATAGGCGCACGCACGGCAGCGCAGCTGTTGACAAGCGTGCTTGGGATCATCGCCGCTCAGCGTGGGGGTTGAACCGCGCCTCGTCCCCACGCTATGAGCAGCCCAATTCGATAGGTGAGAGCTACATCATGCGCAGAGTCGTTGTAACCGGATTGGGATTGGTGACCCCCTTAGCAGACGGGGTCGAGCATAGTTGGCAACGAATCCTCGAGGGGCAATCGGGCGCTGGCCCAATCGAGCGATTTGATACCGAAGGTTTAACCACGACTTATGCCTGCGAAGTGCCCTATGGGGACGGAACCAACGGCACCTTCAATGCCGACCACTACATGGAGCCGAAAGAGCAGCGCAAGATCGATACGTTTATGCTCTATGGCGTGGCTGCGGCCCAACAAGCGGTCGAGGATAGCGGCTGGGCCCCGCAGGACCAAGAGTCGCTTGAGCGGACGGGTGTGCTGATCGGCTCGGGCATCGGCGGGCTGAATTCGATTGCCAACACGGTTATGGTGATGGCCGAGAAAGGCCCGCGCCGTGTGTCACCCTTTTTCGTCCCTGGCGCGCTGATCAACCTGATCTCTGGCCAGGTGAGCATCAAATATGGCTTTAAGGGTCCGAACCACTCGGTGGTGACCGCTTGCTCCACTGGTGCGCACGCGATTGGCGACGCGTCACGGTTGATCCAATATGGCGATGCAGATGTCATGGTCGCCGGCGGCGCGGAGGCCGCGATTTGCAAGATCGGAATCGCAGGATTTAACGCTTGCAAGGCCCTGAGCACCAAGCGCGCGGAGGATCCAACAAAGGCCAGCCGCCCTTATGACGTGGACCGCGATGGGTTTGTAATGGGCGAAGGCGCGGGCATCGTGATCTTGGAAGAGCTTGAACACGCCAAAGCGCGCGGCGCCAAGATCTATGCCGAGGTCCTGGGCTATGGGCTATCGGGCGATGCCTACCACATCACCGCCCCCAGTGAAGATGGTGAAGGGGGAGAGCGCTCCATGCGCGCGGCGCTGCGCAATGCGGGGCTAGAGCCCTCTGCCATTGATTATATCAATGCCCATGGCACCTCGACCATGGCTGACACAATCGAGCTTGGCGCAGTGGAGCGGCTGCTGGGAGAGCACGCGGCAAATGTCACCATGTCCTCTACCAAATCCTCCACCGGGCATCTTTTGGGCGCGGCGGGCGCGATTGAGGCGATCTTTAGCATTCTCGCAATTCGCGATCAGGTTTGCCCGCCGACGATTAACCTCGATAACCCGGCGGTCGAAACCTCGCTTGATCTGGCCCCTAATGCCAAGCGTGAACGGGCCGTCAACATCGCGCTCAGCAATTCCTTTGGCTTTGGCGGCACCAATGCCAGCGTGATCTTTGGCAAGGTCGGCTAAGGCATGTGGCGTAGCATCGCGTCCAATGGCCTGACGGTCATCGCGCTTGTCCTCTTTCTTATGGGAGGCGTCATTCTTTGGGGCCAGGGCCAGTATAGAGACCCAGGCCCCTTGGCGCAGGCGATCTGCTTCAAGGTCGAGAGTGGCTCGACGATGCGCAAAGTCTCAACCGAGCTTGAAACGCGGGAGGTGATCTCGAACGGGGCAATACTGCGGATCGGCGCGCGCTACGCGGACAAAACGCATCTGCTCAAGGCGGGCAGCTTTCTGATTGAACCCAACGCCTCAATGGAACAGATCGTCGATGCGGTCACGCGCGGCGGAGCGAGTACCTGCGGTACCGAGGTGGTCTACCGCGTGGGCGTCACCCGGATTTTGACCCAAGTGCGCGAGCTTGATCCGCAAAGCAACCGGTTGGTCGAACGTGTGTCCTTTAACCCCAGTACGGACCCTGTGCCGGACCTCTATACCCAGGTGAAGGCGGATACCGATACCCGCTATCGCATCGCGCTGGCCGAAGGGGTGACCAGCTGGCAAGTGGTCGAAAGCCTGCGCGCCATGGATATTCTGACCGGGGAGATCAATGATGTCCCAGCAGAAGGAACACTTGCCCCCGATAGCTATGAGATACGCCCCACAGACACCCGCGCGAGTATCATAGACCGTATGCGCACCGCGCAGGAGGCGCGTGTTCTGGCTGCGTGGGCGGCGCGCGACCCCGAGATCCCCCTCGCCACACCTGAGGAGTTGGTCATTTTGGCCTCTATCGTCGAGAAGGAAACCGGACTTGCTGCAGAGCGCGGCCAAGTGGCCAGCGTCTTTGTGAACCGGCTTAATCGCGGGATGCGTTTGCAAACGGACCCGACCGTGATTTACGGCATCACCCAAGGCAAGCGGGTTCTGGGGCGGGGACTGCGCCGCTCAGAGCTGCGGGCGGCAACGCCATGGAATACCTATGAAATAGACGGGCTCCCCCCGACCCCCATCGCCAATCCTGGGCGTGCGAGCTTAGAGGCTGCTGCCAATCCGCCGCAAAGCGCGTATATCTTCTTTGTCGCGGATGGAACGGGTGGCCACGCATTTGCCGAAACCTTGCGGGAGCATAACCAAAACGTCGCCCGCTGGCGCCAAATCGAGGCCGAACGCCGCAGCCAAGAGAACTAGGGCGTATTAACACTTAATCGTATCCACGATGAGGGCGAAGTTAAGGAAAGCTCGGTACATCACATGGAGCTTTTCGAACCTTGAGAAGATACGTCGGTAGCCTTTCAACCTTCGAAACAAACGCTCGACCGCATTGCGGCGTTTATGGAGCGTTCGGTCATAGGTCCATTTGACCACCCTGTTTGCCTTGGGTGGCGCAACCGGCGTCATCCCTACCTAGTCTAACAAATAAGCAGAGAGAGGAGATATTGAAGATCAGAACTGAGGCTTTCGCCTTAAGTCCAAAAACTCAACGCATCCGCAGGTTCTCCGGATCGTATACGCGCGGTGCATGCCGCTTGGCCTGTCGCATCTGTCCAAAACACTGGACGGAGCATGTTGCGCCTATATCAAGCGTGTCGAATTTCACATACCCGAGTGCTAATAGCTTATTTGCCCTGTATCCCATTGAGGCAGAGGTGATATATCCGATCACGTCAGCTCCCATGACGATTGGATCAGAGGGCAGGGGTTCAGGCCCCGGGTCCGTAATTTCAAGTCCAATAAACGTCCACTCTGGCGGCTTCTTTGATTGCAGAATACAAGCATCGCGACCCGTAAAAACGGGTTTTGAAAGATGCGCAAACTTTTCCAACCCCGCGTCA
>CAYWNJ010000143.1:0-6098 GCA_964459535.1 uncultured Rhodobacterales bacterium | reverse complement strand
CTACGAGATGCTGCAAATTGCCCGAGGTCTCGCCCTTTACCCAGAAAGACTGGCGCGAGCGCGACCAATAGGTCACTCGGCCCGTCGCCAAAGTCCGCGCGACAGATTCGGCATTCATCCAAGCCATCATCAGAACTTCCTCACTCGTGTCGTCCTGAGTGATCGCGGGGATCAAGCCCGCCTCATTATATGTCAACGTGTCTGGATCAAATGTCACGGAAAGCCCTTTCACTCTGCGCCGCAAAGGCATATCTAAACGCTCGGTCCTGCCAGTAAAAGACAGGCCAGGCGTGCGAGGGTGGACCAATGGGCACCGATACCGACCTTATCAAGCTTTATTCTGGGCAAATACTCGCCCTTGCTGCGGATATACCGCATCACGCGCGTTTGACAGCGCCCGATGCAACGGTGCGTAAACGCTCTCCCTTATGCGGCTCAACCGTTACGGTGGATGTAAAAACCGAGAACGGCCGGATTGTAGAATTTGGTCAAGACGTTAAGGCTTGCGCCCTTGGTCAAGCGGCGGCCTCGGTTGTTGGGCATCAAATTATCGGCAAATCCCTCGCCGAGCTGGAAGCCGGGCGCGATGCGCTCCGCGCGATGCTCCAAGAGGGCGGACCCATCCCCGATGAGCCCTGGCACGGATTTGCCGTCCTTGAGCCCGCGCGCGATTACCGAAACCGCCACGCCTCAATTTTACTAAGCATTGAGGCGGCAACTGAAGCGATCCAGCAGGCTAAAAGCGCACCGATAGCCTACCCTGAGTGAGACATCTTGGCGCTAGCTATGCTCTTTAAGCAGGCGCTGCTTTTGTCGGCTCCAGTCGCGTTTGGCCGCGCTTTCGCGCTTGTCATGAGCCTTCTTGCCCTTGGCAATCGCAAGTTTCAACTTTGCAACACCGCGGTGATTAAAATAAAGTACCAGCGGCACCAGCGTCATGCCCTGCCGCTGCGTCGCATTCCAAAGATCTTTTAACTCTTTGCGAGAGACCAGCAGCTTGCGTCGGCGCCGCTCTTCGTGGCGAAAAGACTTCGCCTGCTCGTAAGGCGCTATGTAGCTGTTGACGAGCCAGAGTTCTCCAGAATCAACGCTTGCATAGCTTTCAGCGATGTTGGCACCCCCCGCCCGAAGACTTTTGACCTCGGATCCCTCTAGTACGATCCCGCATTCCAAGTCTTGCTCAATCGCATAGTCAAACCGGGCGCGCCGGTTTTCAGCCACCACTTTATAGTTTGGATCTGCTTTCTGTTTGACCATCGCAGGGGATTTAGGAGATGTATCAAATTTGCGCAAGTTATCTTGGGCGCTTTCACATTTATGCCCGATTTTGCTCCTAAAAACTATCTATCAAATAAAACAAGGGCAGTCGCATATGTTACGTACACTTTTCGCTTTTCTCGCCTTGATCGTGATCAGTCCGTCTCTACACGCCGAAACACGTATCCTTGTCGTTGGGGACAGTTTAATGACCTCAAACGGGGACGAACAAGCATCTGTTAGTCACGCGCTCAAACAGTCGATCCCAGGCAAAATAAAATCACGCGCCGTCGCCGGAGCGCGCTTCTTCCATTTTTTGCCGATAACCGGCTTGATGGGTATGAATATCAAACGGCAATACCGCCCTGGCGATTGGGATATCGTCGTGATGAACGGCGGAGGCAATGATCTGCTCTTTGGGTGCGGGTGCCGAAGATGCGACCGTATGCTTAACCGTTTGATCTCTGCCGATGGAACGAAAGGGGCCATCCCCAAGCTGGTTTCGCGGATACGCGAAGATGGCGCACGGGTGATTTACACGGGATACCTGCGCACCCCTGGCTTTAGCTCCCCAATCGAAAGATGCACCGAAATCGGCAATGAGTTCGAAGAGCGCCTTGCTATGATGGCGCAAAGAGATCCTGGAACGGATTTCATCTCGCTGACGAATGTGGTGCCGCATGGGGATAAGAGCTTTCACAGCTTGGATTTTGTTCATCCCTCGACCAAGGGCAGCGCTGCGGTGGCTGAGCGTATTTCCGATGCGATCTACTCCGCACATATCTTCGCCAGCCTGAGATAAGGCGCACGACTAAGATAAAGCGCTCGGGGCTCTGCGCCCAAGCGCTTTATCTGCTTGCGTCTTCCCCCGAAGATGCTCCATCCTGTCTTTAAATCTAAGAGGGGGAGCATCCGGATCGTGCGCTACGAACAGCCTCAAACACTCAACGATGCCGTCGCGCTGCTCGGCGGCGCATCGCCAAACACTTTCGTTTTGGCGGGCGGTACTGATCTGCTGGTTAGAATGAAAAGTGATGCCTTTGACGCCGACCTTGTGGTCGATATTAAAGCGGTCGACGGCATCTCGCTGATTGGCGAGACAGAGGATAGCTTTGTCGTCGGCGCTGGCGTGAGCTGCGCCACGCTTGGGGAACATCCCGCGTTCAAGGCGGCTTGGCCCGGCGTTGTTGAAGCCGCGAACCTCATCGGCTCAACCCAAATTCAAAGCCGCTGCACAATGGTGGGCAATCTTTGCAACGCCTCACCTGCGGCGGACAGCGTCCCCGCCTTGGTCGCCGCCGGAGCGCAGGCGCGCATCGTTGGTCAAACAGGAACGCGCACGATCCCGGTTGAAGATGTCCCGCAGGGCCCTGGAAAGACATCCCTCCAGCCCGGTGAATTCATTGACGCACTGCTTTTCGACAAACGCCCACCACGCTCTGCGGATGCCTATCTGCGCTTTACGCCGCGGACCGAGATGGACATCGCCGTTGTCGGCGCAGCCGTGAACCTGACATTGGATGAGACCGGTACGATAGAAAATGCTCGTGTCGCTTTGGGTGCCGTTGCGCCAACCGTGGTGTTGGTGAACGAGGCGGCGGCAGCGTTGATTGGCACGCAGCTTGACGACGCGGCGCTAGACCGCTTGGCCGAGATTTGCTCGGCAGCGTGCAATCCGATTGATGACAAGCGCGGGACGATCACGTTTAGAAAGCAAGTCGCAGGGGTTTTAGCCCGGCGCGCGGCCCGTATCGCCTATGACAGAGCCGGAGGGGAATGATGTCGGCACTTGCTGTAGCAACCACGATTAATGGCGACGATACCGAATATCTGTGCCAAAGCGATGAAACGCTGCTGGACGTTCTGCGGGACCGCCTCGGCCTAACCGGCGCAAAAGAAGGCTGCGGGACGGGCGATTGCGGCGCCTGTAGTGTGATCTTGGACGGGCGGGTCGTCTGCGCGTGCCTGGTTCTTGGGGCAGAGGCCGAAGGGCGCCAGATTGAGACTATTGAAGGCATGGCCGATGGGCACAATCTGCATGTGCTCCAGCAGAAATTCCTAGAGCATGCGGCACTGCAATGCGGGATCTGCACGCCGGGCTTTCTGATGGCGGCCAAGGCGTTGCTCGCAGCGAACCCCGACCCTTCGGAAGAAGAAATTCGATACGGGCTTGCGGGCAATCTTTGCCGCTGCACGGGCTATGACAAGATCGTGCGCGCCGTTCAGGATGCCGCCGTTGAAATGCGAAAGGGGTGAGCTGTGAGCTTTGATGCAAACTATTCCGATAAGTCGTTCAACGCCGTTGGTAGCCGACCCGTCCGCCCCGATGGTATCGACAAGGTAACCGGACGCGCCCGCTATGGCGCTGATTTCAACATGCCGGGCCAGCTCGTGGGCCGCATCCTGCGCAGCCCCCATGCGCATGCGCGGATTATAAATATTGACGTCTCAAAAGCTGAGGCGATGAAAGGGGTCAAGGCCGTCATCACCGCCGCCGATCTCGAGGATCTTAGCGCCGGTGACGCCGGGCATTATGCGATCCTCGACAATTGCATGGCGCGGACAAAGGCGCTCTATGATGGCCACGCCGTTGCTGCTGTGGCCGCGATTGATGCAAAGACAGCGCGTGCAGCGCTCAAGGCGATTGACGTTGATTATGAGATCCTGCCGCATGTCGTAGATGTGGACGCGGCCTGCGCAGCGGATGCGCCGCTGCTGGATGAGACCGTCTTTACCGGCGGCATTGAGCCTAAACCTACGACCCCCTCTAACATCGCCAATCGCGCTGAGTTTGGCCATGGAGACACGGAAGCAGGCTTTGCCGCTGCCGACAAGATTGTTGAGCGCAGCTATAAAACCGAGCAAACACATCAGGGCTATATTGAGCCGCATGCTTGCGTCGCCAGTTGCAACGCGGATGGCACGGCAGAGCTTTGGGTGTGCACGCAAGGCCCCTTTGTTTATCGCGAGAAATGCGCAGAATTGCTCGGAATGGAAGTTTCCAAACTGCGCGTTACCTCGTCTGAGATTGGCGGCGGCTTTGGCGGCAAGACCCATGTCTGGTCCGAACCCGTGGCCCTCGCGCTGTCCCGAAAAGCAGGGCGGCCCGTCAAGCTGGTAATGTCGCGGGACGAGGTGTTTCGGGCGACAGGCCCGACCAGCGCAACCTCAATTGACGTCAAAATTGGTGCGACAGCGGATGGCACAATCACCGCCGCCGAAGCAACCTTGCGCTACGCCTCCGGCGCATATTTCGATACCTGGGCAGAGATAGGGGCGATGACATCCTTTGCCTGCTATGATTTGGAAAATGTGAAAACGGTGGGCTATGAGGTGCTCGTAAACCGGCCCAAGACGGCGGCCTACCGCGCGCCCTCCGCGCCTATGGCAGCCTTTGCCGTAGAGAGTGCCATCGACGAGTTGGCGCAAAGCCTGAGCATGGACCCCGTAACCTTTCGGATCAAAAACGCGGCGCAAGAGGGCACCAAATCCTCTTACGGCCCGGTCTATGGCCCGATTGGAATTGGGCCCACCTTAGAAGCGGCCCAATCGCATCCGCATATGCAAGCGCCGCTTGGCCCAAATCAAGGGCGCGGGATGGCCTGCGGATTTTGGTTTAACTTCGGCGGTCAGACCTGCACCGACTTGAACATCAATGCGGACGGCACTGTGACGCTGGCGGTTGGTACGGTAGATGTCGGGGGCTCACGCGCTTCTCTGTCACTGGTTGCGGCAGAAGAGCTTGGCATCGCGTATAGCGATGTGAAGGCCGTTGTCGCGGACACGGCAACGCTAGGCTACAACGATATGACAGATGGCAGCCGCGGGACGTTTTCGTCCTCCATGGCAACGATTTCGGCAGCCCGCAATGCGATTGAGATTATGCGTGCGCGGGCGGCGATGATGTGGGATATCCCCGTGGATGAGGTGGTCTGGGAGGACGGGACCGCCCGTGCGGTTGGGGCTAAGCACGGCAACCTTTCGCCGCTGTCCATCAAAGAGATTGCCGCCGCCTCTGGCAACACCGGCGGACCAATTGCGGGCCATAGCGAGCTTGTCGCCGATGGCGCGGGGGTCTCCTTTGCCACCCATATTTGCGATGTCGAGGTAGATCCTGAAACCGGCGCGACCAGCGTGATCCGCTATACGGTGATCCAGGACGCGGGCAAGGCGGTGCATCCCGACTATGTTGAGGGTCAATACCAAGGCGGCGCGGCGCAAGGGATTGGTTGGGCTTTGAACGAGGAATATGTCTATGGGGCCGATGGGCGCTTACAAAACGCTGGTTTTCTAGACTACCGCATCCCGGTTTGCTCGGACCTGCCGATGATCGACACGCAGATCCTTGAGATTCCCAATCCGAACCATCCTTATGGGGTGCGCGGGGTGGGTGAAACCTCAATCGTGCCACCCCTTGCGGCAATCGCCAATGCGGTCTCGAATGCAGCGGGCGTGCGCATGACCCATATTCCGATGTCACCGCCCAGAATTCTCGCCGCGCTTGAGGCCGAGACAGCGGAATAATGGCCACCGTCAAGCTTTGGGCGGGCTTGATCCCTTTGGCGGACAATCAACGGGAAATTAGCGTCGAAGCCAAGGATATCCGAGAGCTTTTTCGAAAGCTCTCGGAGCGCTATCCCGGTTTCGAGCGACATCCCAAAGGGGAGATTGCCGTTGCCATCAACGGCGAGATTTACCGGGATAATTGGTCAAAGGCGATTCCCAAGGACGCTGAGGTGTTCCTGATGCGGCGCCTTGCGGGCGGATAGAGGCTATTGCGGTCGATCTATAGCGTTTCGGTTTGAACCTGAGGCATAATTGGCCTTGAGCGGACTTGCCAC
>CAYWNJ010000142.1:0-6106 GCA_964459535.1 uncultured Rhodobacterales bacterium | reverse complement strand
AGTTGGCGCGCCAGAGGTGCCAATGTCCCACAGCAGCGTGATGGCAAAGTTCACCTCAAATCTTGGCCAAACCCCCGAGACATCCGCGCGACATTTAGCTTGGATAGAGGAATTACAGGCTTGGCCAACCGCCCCATCCGTTCTTAAACTCTTTTTCAAAGAAGGAGGCGCCACATGAGCAGAGCGAGATCCGGGCGTGATGCGCGCCGCGCAGCGCGGCAAGGCGGGGCCGGTTCCGGCCCCACGACCTCCATCTGGCCTGGAATCGAAGGTGGGCAGTATCGCCCCATTCCCCAAGACGGGATCCTTGCCATCCACAAAACCGCCCTGCGCATTCTCGCGGAAATAGGCATCGCAAGCGCCACAAAGCGCTGTATCGACACCGTGGTCGCCGCGGGCGGTTCGGTTTCTGAGAGCGGACGGCTGCTTTTCCCGTCTGATCTGGTCGAGCGCGTGATGGAAACGGCGGCGCGCGGGTTCAAGCTTAACGGCCAGGCACCGGAGTTTGATCTGGATCCCTCTGGCACCCGCATTCATCTTGGCACCTCTGGCGCAGCCGTCCATATCGTCGATAGCAAGACCGGCGAGGTGCGCGATACGACCTTGGCGGATCTCTACGACATGGCCCGCTTGGCGCAGGCCCTTCCCAATATCCATATGTTTCAACGGACCGTCGTTGCGCGCGATATCCTCGATCCGCACGCAATGGAGCTTAACACCGCCTATGCTTGCGCGGCAGGTACGCAAAAGCCGATTGGCACGTCGTTTAGCTCGGTCAAGACAATGCAGGCCGCTGTCGAGATGTTTCACATCATCGCGGGCGGAGAGGACGCCTGGCGCGCGCGGCCCTTTTGCTGTGTCTCGACGTGCTTTATTGTCCCGCCCCTGACCTTTGCCGAAGAAGCGCTGGGGATTATCGAATGCGCCGCAGAGACGGGCACACCGCTCAAACTTGTCTCCGCTGGTCAAGCGGGCGCGACCAGCCCTGCGCCGCTCGCCGGGGCGGTTGCGCAACAGACGGCAGAAGTGCTTGCCGGGCTCGTTTATATTAACCTCTTAAACCCAGGCCACCCCGCGCTCTTTGGTGCGCTGCCCTTTGTTAGCGATCTGCGCACCGGCGCGATGTCCGGTGGCAGCGCAGAGCAAGGGGTTCTGATGGCCGCCTGTGCGCAGATGGCACAACATTATGGCATTCCCTGTGCGGTGAGCGCTGGCATGACGGATGCAAAGCTGCCTGACTTTCAAGCGGGTTATGAAAAGGGCATCACGGAGCTATTGAGTGCGCTCGCCGGGGCCAATCTGATTTACGAGGCGGCGGGAATGTATGGCTCACTCTTAGCGGCGAGCAAGGAGAGCTTTGTTCTGGACAATGACCTAATCGGGTCGGTCATGCGTGCTACACGTGGTTTTGAGATAAACGATGACGCGCTTGCCTTCGACGTCATACGAGAGGTCTGCCTTGGCGGGCCTGGGCATTTTCTGGGAAGTGATCAGACGCTGGGCCGGATGCAGAGCGATTACTACTATCCAGCTTTGGCGGATCGCGCGACGCCGCAAGCCTGGGCGGATGCCGATACGCCGCCTCTGCTAAAAACCGCCCGAGAGAAGACGCGCGAAATTTTAGGCCAACCCGCAAAGGTCGTTTTTGGAGACGCGCGAAATCTAGAGGTGGTGAAGCGATTCCCCGAGCTGCGCGCGGTTTGGTCAGACAAGAAAACCTATGTATCAACTGAGAGCGGCTGAATGTGCCAAATGATGGCCGGGAATGCGCTGCCGCCGATAATCTGCGCCCTACGCATCGAGATTGAATTCAAGCACCGCGCCTGGTTGTGTCGAGGGCCAAGATCGGCTATGCGCCATAGCTCGCAACACGCCATCAGATCACACGCCTAGAACACCAGATAGATAGCCTCATGAAGCCTGACGAAATCCGAAAAAGTTATCTAAATGCAATGACATCGCAAGGATCCACTGTGATTCCGCCTGCGCATATTGTCCCCGAAAATGACCCTTCGACACTCTTTGTCGGCAGCGGGATGCAACCCATGGTGCCTTACCTGCTGGGGCTAGAGCATCCTATGGGCAAGGACCTGGTGAATGTGCAGCCTTGCTTGCGCACGGGCGATATTGATGAGGTTGGCGATCTAACACACCTTACATTCTTTGAAATGATCGGCAGATGGGAGCTGGGCGCCGACCCCGCAATCTATAAAGGAAATCAAATTCAAAGGGTTATGGATTGGCAAGTTGAGGTTCTGGGCCTGGATCCCCGGCGTCTTTACGTGTCGGTCTATTCTGGAAACGCAAGCCTGCAAATTGACGTTGACCACGAGGCCATCGCGATCTGGACGGCGTTTTTCAAAAAACACAACATTGATCCAATCGTCGAGGATGACCCGTTCAAGTTTGGCTCCTCTCGTGGCGGGCGCATATTCCTCTATGACGACCAGGAAAATTGGTGGTCGCGCGCGGGCGTGCCCGCAAATATGCCATCGGGCGAGCCGGGAGGCCCTGATAGCGAGATGTTCTATGATTTTGACCCCGAGGGGGATCAAAGCCTTCATCCAGCCGCCGGGGGCAGCAGATTTGTTGAGATCGGCAACAATGTCTTTATGTCCCACAAGAAAACGGATGTCGGCTTTTCTAACTTAGAAAAGCCAAATATCGACTATGGGGGCGGGCTGGAACGGCTCTGCGCGGCGGTCAACGGCGATCCTGATATCTTTCGCACGCCGTTCTTTACCTCTGCAATTGAGCTCCTGGAGCGCGTGAGTCGTGCGAGCTATGAGGGGAAATCGAAAGAGTTCAGGATCATCTTAGATCACTGCCGCGCCTCGGTCTTTTTGCTCGCCAGTGGGGCTTTGCCAGGTAACAAGGACGCAGGCTATGTCGTCAGGCGCTTGATCCGGCGCGCCACGCGCACGTGCCGTAAGCTAGACCTTCCTGACGGGTTTATGGTGCAGCTCGCCGAGGTTTTCATTCGCGAGTCGGAGACCTATGATTTTATCCAAACCGCCCGAGAGAGCGTCATCACCGCCTTGGCCGAGGAAGAAAGCCAATTCTTAAAGACCCTAAGAAATGGTGAAAAAGAACTCCGCCGCGCCATGGACAAGGGTGCAATCACTGGCAAAGACGCGTTCTATTTCTATGAGACCTACGGTTTCCCTTTAGAGATAACCCAAGAGATCTTGGCTGAGCTTGGCGTTGACCTTCAGGATCCCGACGGGTTTGACATCGCTCAGGCCGAGCATTCGGAACGCAGCAAGGGTGCCTCTGACGTCAAGTTCAAAGGCGGCTTGGCCGATCAAAGCGACACAACCCGCGCCTTGCATACTGCCACGCATTTGATGCTCGCCGGGTTGCGCGAGACTTTGGGCGATCATGTGCACCAAAAGGGCAGCAATATCACCTCTGATCGCATTCGTTTTGATTTCTCTCATCACCAAAAGGTCAGCCGGGAAGAGCTGGATCAGGTCGAGACCTATGTAAACGCGGCCATTGAAACCGGCGCGCAGGTCACCTCTCGGGAGATGAAAAAGCAGGACGCGCTGGATTCAGGTATAGAGGGCAGCTTTTGGGAAAAATATCCCGACTTTGTAACGGTTTACCGGATGGAAGACGACACGGGCCACGTGTGGAGCGAGGAGCTATGCGGCGGGCCGCATGCCGTTTCGCTGGGTGAGCTAAAGGATTTGGGCACCTTCAAGATTGAAAAAGAGCAAAGCAGCTCTTCGGGTGTGAGACGGGTGAGGGCTGTGCTGGCTTAGCGCGCGCGACGTATCAGCGGTAAAGCTCTTATCTCGAGGCGCTGCCCATCCAGCTCAGAAAGTGCTGCGCCGCCTCTTCCCAATGTTTTGACAGCATAATGTCGTGGGACGCCCCCGCGACGATTTTGCACTCCGCCCCGAGTTTCTGCGCCGTATGGTGCTGGGTATTGACCGCAAACACGTTGTCTTTGCCCCCTCCGACAACCAGAACCGGAACGTCGGGTATCGGACCTCTGGGGATATTAAAGGCGAGCATATCCAAGAAAGCCATATAGGATTCATCGGTAAGGCGATCCGCGCGCTCAAGCGCCGTCTCATCGGGTAAATCATCGTCAAAGAACATATGCTTTGCGGCGGCGGCATCTTTGACCAGCGGATAAAGAGACAGCGACAAATTGGCTTTCAAAAAGTCGAGGGGCCTGCGCCGAATGATGTTCAACGTGGTCTTGTAAACCCCATAAGACGGCGCTGTTGCCAGCAGCCCTACACCTGACAAACGCTCTGTACGTCTCAGCAAATGCTGCACGACATAGCCACCCATTGAATGGCCAATCACAACGGGTGGACTTTCAAGTGCATCCGCAACCGACAAAACGTCGTCTACATAGTCTGAAATGCGGTTCCAGCGCATCGGTTTGACCGCCGCTGAGGCACCATGACCGCGCAGATCAACGGCATGTGTGTCAAAGCCATGCTCTGCGAAAAAGTCCAAGAAGTTCCCCTCCCAGCACCAAGCGCCATGCCATGCACCATGCACAAGCAGTACCGGAGGTTTGGAAGGGTCCGTTTTGCTTGGCATGCTCTGGATAACGTTTGGCTCGTAAGATGGCATAACTGCCGCCCTTCGTTTTTAGGGTTGAATGAAAAAGAGCATTCCTGTCGCGCCATGCGATGAAGCCTGTCATTAGCGGCGTGTCGCGGCGCCGTCCAAACCTGCCAAATCATCCATCTTTTGCGCCAGTTTGATATCGAGTGGGCTCAGCCCGCCGACATCATGGGTGGTCAGTACCACCTCAACCGTTTTGTAAACATTACACCATTCAGGATGGTGGTTCCACTTTTCGGCCCAGATCGCGACGCCGGTCATCCAGCGAAAAGCCTCGACAAAATCGGCAAAAGTGAAAGTCTTGGAAATCGCATCGCGCCTGTCCACCACGCTCCAGCCACGGGTGCCCAGCTCAGACAGCGCCGCCGCGCGCGCTTGCTCGGTTAGTTTTTCGATCATTGCTGTTCCTCAATTTGCGTTTTCTTGAAGGGCCCATAGCTCGTTAATATATCGATATCCTCCGAGACCGCTTGCCGCTCGGCCTCAAGATATTGCGCCACCGCGTCGGCAAACCCCGGATCGGCCAGCCAATGGAGCGAATAGGTCGGCGTTGGTAGATACCCCCGTGCCAGTTTGTGCTCGCCCTGCGCGCCCGCCTCAACCCGCGCCAGGCCATGCGTGATCGCAAAGTCAATCGCTTGGTAATAACAAAGCTCGAAATGCAAACAGGGGTGATCTTCGATGCAGCCCCAGTACCGCCCATAAAGCGTATCGGCCCCGCGAAAATTGAGCGCGCCCGCAACATAGCGTCCAGCGCGCTGTGCCAGCACCAAGACGATATCATCGCGCAAGGTTTCTTGGGCCAGATCAAAGAATTTCAGTGTCAAATAGGGCGCCCCCCATTTGCGCGCGCCGGTGTCCTGGTAGAAGCGCCAGAAGGCATCCCAATGGTCCGGCTGGATCTCCTCGCCCGTGAGGGCGTGGATCATGCCGCCGAAGCCTTGCGCGGTGCGGCGCTCCTTTCGGATGGTCTTGCGTTTGCGTGAGGACAGGGCGCCTAGGAAGGCGTCGAAGTCCTCAAACCCCTGATTTTCCCAATGAAACTGCTGGGTCTGCCGATGCATCAGCCCCATGGCCTTGCCCGCAGCGACTTCGTCTTCGGTGCAGAAGGTC
Organism: uncultured Rhodobacterales bacterium; assembly: GCA_964459535.1. GTDB lineage: Bacteria > Pseudomonadota > Alphaproteobacteria > Rhodobacterales > Rhodobacteraceae > JBCBCP01. The sequence goes on along the minus strand of CAYWNJ010000142.1, from coordinate 400 downwards.
ACGTGCACCGACGACATCTTGTTGTTCGCTGCAACTTGCACCGCGCCTTGGGTAAGGGATTGAATTGCAACACTTTCCCAGCCTTCACGTGCGAGGAAGCGACGGCCGGTGGCCGGCGTGAAGGGCACGGAGATCTGCAGCTTCGGGTAATAGCGCCCGCCGGCGCGTTCATAGGCGTGGGCCCAGCTGTGATCGAAGATATATTCGCCTTGGCTATGGCTCTTGGCATACATCGGGGCGGCCCCGATCAGCAGGCCATCCACGCGCGCCAGAAGGTAGGCGGGCTGCCATCCCGTGCCGGTACCGACGGAGCGGCTGTCCTCTAACGCCTTGAGAAACCTGTAAGTTGTGAAGGGGTCGAGCGCCCGCCCCCCGGCCACGGCCTCTGGTGCGGCGCAGG